>CALZIO010000043.1 GCA_945787785.1 uncultured Chromatiaceae bacterium | reverse complement strand
AGACACAACTCTGGTGAGATACATGCCCTAGTAATTTAGTAAGTTATTACATGAGTCAACCTACCAGCGACAAGAAAGATCACCTGATCCAGGCATTCCGACGACTTCTGCCCGCCGAGGCGGTGCTAAGTGAAACAGAAGACCTTCGCCCTTTCGAGTGCGACGGCCTGTCGGTCTATCGTCGCCTGCCCATGCTGGTGGTGTTGCCGGATTCCATTGAACAGGTACAGAGCATTATGCGCATCTGCCATGAAGCCAAAGTACCGGTGGTGGCGCGCGGGGCTGGCACTGGCTTATCTGGTGGCGCCTTGCCTTTGGAAAACGGCGTGTTGCTAAGTCTGGCCAAGTTCAAGCAGATTCTTAACATTGATCCGCAAAACGCGATGGCAACTGTACAACCAGGTGTACGCAACCTCGCCATCTCAGAGGCAGCGGCAGCGCACAATCTCTATTACGCCCCTGACCCCTCCTCCCAGATCGCCTGCACCATCGGCGGCAACGTGGCGGAAAATTCCGGTGGCGTACATTGTCTGAAGTATGGCCTGACGGTACATAACATTCTGCAGCTTAAAATAGTTACGGTCGAGGGCGAATTGATTACCATTGGCGGCGAAACACTGGACTCACCGGGTTATGATCTGCTGGCTTTGATGACTGGCTCCGAAGGCATGCTCGGTGTGATTGTTGAGGTTACCGTCAAGCTGCTACCCACTCCCGAACGTGCCCAGGTTGTACTGGCCGCCTTTGATGATGTGGCCAAGGCCGGTGAAGCGGTGGGCGCCATCATTGCCGCCGGTATTATCCCGGCCGGGCTGGAGATGATGGACAAGCTGGCGATTCAGGCGGCGGAAGATTTTGTCCATGCAGGTTATCCGCGTGATGCAAAAGCGATTCTGTTATGTGAACTGGATGGCACCAATGCCGAGGTATCAGAGCAGATCATGATCGTTCGTGATGTGTTAATGGAGAGTGGCGCCACCGAAGTACGTACCGCCAAAGATGAAACCGAGCGGCAAATTTTCTGGAAAGGACGCAAATCCGCCTTTCCTGCGGTGGGCCGGATTTCACCCGACTATTACTGCATGGACGGCACCATCCCCCGCTCCCAACTGCCACTGGTTTTGCGCCGCATGAGTGAGATGTCGGATGAATATAATCTGCCTGTGGCCAATGTCTTTCACGCCGGTGATGGCAATCTGCATCCCTTGATTTTATTTGATGCCAATCAACCGGGTGAACTGGAACGCACCGAAGAATTCGGCCGCCGCATTCTTGAGTTATGTGTTGATGTGGGTGGCACCATCACTGGCGAACATGGCGTCGGTATGGAAAAAATCGATCAGATGTGTGTTCAATTTCAGAGTGCCGAGCTAAGTCAGTTCCATGCCGTAAAGGCGGCATTTGATCCGGAAGCCTTGTTGAATCCGGGCAAGGCTGTACCCACCCTACACCGCTGTGCCGAATTCGGCGCTATGCATGTGCATAAGGGCCAACTGCCCCACCCAGAATTGGAGCGCTTCTGATGAGCAGCCGTATCGACGAACTGCTGAAAAACCAAGTGCGGCAGGCCGCCAAAGATGGGCGCAAGTTCAATATCGTTGGCGGTGGCAGCAAAGCATGGCTGGGCCGCGATAGCGATGGCGAAACTCTGGATATCAGCCAACACAGCGGCATCGCGGATTACGACCCTCGCGAATTGGTGATCACTGCCCGTGCCGGGACACCCCTGCAAATCATTGAAGACACACTAGCAGAGAGTGGCCAGATGCTGGCCTTTGAACCACCTTATTTTGGTGAATACGCCACACTGGGCGGCACTATCGCCTGTGGCCTTTCAGGCCCACGCCGTCCATACGCCGGTTCGGCACGCGACTTTGTGCTGGGCTGCAAACTGCTCAACGGCAAAGGTGAGATCATGCGTTTCGGTGGACAAGTAATGAAGAATGTCGCCGGTTATGATGTATCGCGCTTAATGGCCGGTGCTTACGGCACTCTCGGCGTGTTATTGGAACTGAGCTTGAAAGTTTTGCCACGTCCGGCATCCTCAGTCACCTTATGCCATGAGTCTAACCCAAACGATGCCATTCAACTCATGAGTGGCCTGCTCAGCAAGCCATTGCCTGTGGATGGCTCCTGTTATTACAAAGGCCAATGTTATATCCGCCTTTCGGGCAGTAAACAGTCAGTTATCGATGCACAGAAAAAACTGCCGGGCGAAGTGTTAAGTCTTCGCAGTCAGTTCTGGGAACGCCTGCGTGAACATGAGTTGTCGTTCTTTGACAATGACAAGCCACTCTGGCGTATTGTCGTCAAACCTGCCAGTAAGCCTCTTCCGCTTGAAGGTGAATGGTTACTGGACTGGGGTGGCGCACAACGTTGGTTAAGCAGTGACGCCAGCGTAGAAACTATTCGCAAGATAGCGCAACAATTTGGTGGTTACGCCACCCTGTTTCGCGGTGCAGACCGAACAGGTGAAGTGTTCCAACCTTTGGCGCAACCACTGCAACTATTGCATCAACGACTCAAAACCAGTTTTGATCCTGACGCCATCTTCAATCCAGGTAGAATGTACGCCGAGTTATAAACATGCAGACTGCCATTGATCCAGCATTAAAAAAGCAAGACGACATTGCCGAGGCCGATGAGATCCTGCGTGCCTGTGTTCATTGCGGCTTTTGCACGGCCACCTGCCCGACTTATCAAATTCTCGGTTCCGAACTGGACAGCCCCAGGGGCCGTATTTATTTGATAAAAGACCTGCTCGAAGGCAAACAGGCAACCGGTAAAACCCGCCTCCACCTTGATCGTTGTTTAACGTGTCGCTCATGTGAAACCACGTGCCCATCAGGCGTTCGTTATGGTCGGCTGGTTGAGATAGGCCGCAACATTATTGAAGAACAAGCACCGCGTTCGTTTGCCGACAAGATGATACGTAAAGCATTGCTGGAAGTATTACCGGAAACATCACGCATGAATATTGCCCTCAAGGCTGGCCGTCTGGTGAAACCCCTGCTGCCAACACAGTTGAAAAATAAGCTGCCTGATAAAAAGACTGCCGCACCACGCCCCACTGCTCAACATAGCCGGCGCATGCTAGTGCTGGAAGGCTGTGTTCAGCCCTTAACCACACCCAACACCAATGCCGCTGCCGCTCGAGTACTGGACAAGCTCGGTATTTCACTGATCAGCGCCGACAAGGCTGGCTGTTGCGGCGCCATCAACCAGCATTTATCAGATGGCGAGATGGCTAAACAGAGAATGCGCAATAATATCGATGCCTGGTGGCCTTACGTAGAAGATGGCGTTGAAGCAATCGTACTCACCGCCAGTGGCTGTGGCTTGATGGTGAAAGAGTATGGCCAGGAACTGAAACATGATCCTGACTATGCCGACAAGGCGATGCATATCAGCAAGCTGGCGCGAGATTTAAGTGAGGTATTGAGGGGCGAAGATCTAACAAAGTTTGCGTTAGCTGGGAAAGGCACTAAAGTGGCTTACCACTCTTCCTGTACCCTGCAACACGGACAGAAATTGAGTGGCGTAGTGGAAACTATCCTGCAGCAATGTGGTTATGCACTCACGCCGGTGCCTGACAGCCATCTCTGTTGTGGTGCGGCAGGAACTTATACCTTGTTGCAGCCTGAACTGTCGCAACAACTGTTAAATAATAAACTTACGGCACTGGAAACCGGACAGCCGGAGATCATCGCCAGTGCCAATGTTGGCTGCCAGATGCAGCTTGAATCTGCAACTAAGATTCCGGTGAAACACTGGATAGAACTATTGGAATAGGGTGCGCCGTGCGCACCATTTCCATGTTGAGTTGAAGGTGCGCACAGCACACCCTACAATTAGAACGTTTGTATCGATAAATTAAGGAAACACTATGTCTATAAATTCATTTCACCCACCGCAACGCACCCTGATGGGACCCGGCCCTTCTGATGTCAACCCTCGCATACTCGAGGCCATGTCGCGCCCAACCATTGGCCATCTTGATCCTGTTTTTGTCGGCATGATGGATGAAATGAAAGGTTTGCTGAAATACGCATTTCAAACCGAAAACGAATTAACCATGCCAGTCTCTGCACCTGGCTCCGCTGGTATGGAGACCTGTTTTGTCAATCTGGTAGAACACGGCGACAAAGTTATTGTGTGTCAGAACGGTGTTTTCGGTGGCCGCATGAAAGAGAATGTCGAACGTTGTGGCGGCACCGCGGTGATGGTGGGAGACGACTGGGGCAAGGCGGTTGATCCAAATAAAGTGGAAGAAGCACTCAAGGCCAATCCGGACGCCAAGATTGTCGCCTTTGTCCACGCCGAGACGTCTACCGGCGCTCAATCGGATGCCAAAACGCTGGTCGAGATTGCTCACAAACATGATTGCTTGACGATTGTCGATGCCGTGACCTCTCTGGCTGGCACGCCTGTACTGGTGGATGAATGGAAAATCGATGCCATCTATTCCGGCACCCAAAAGTGTCTCTCCTGCACACCTGGCTTGTCACCGGTTAGCTTCAGTGAACGTGCGCTAGAGAAAGTCCGTAACCGTGCCAGCAAGGTACAAAGCTGGTTTCTTGATCTGAACCTGGTCATGGGTTACTGGGGTGGTGAAGGCAAACGCGCCTACCATCACACTGCACCGGTCAATGCCTTGTATGGCCTGCACGAGTCACTGGTGATTCTGCAAGAAGAAGGCCTGGAAAATGCCTGGGCCCGCCACGCCAAACATCATCAAGCTCTGCGTGCAGGTTTAGAGGCAATGGGTTTAAGCTTTATCGTGCATGAAGAAGATCGGCTGCCGCAATTGAATGCCATCACCATCCCTGATGGTATCGACGATGCCAGCGTGCGTGCAACCTTGCTGAATGATTATTCACTTGAGATTGGCGCAGGTCTTGGGGTGATGGCGGGCAAGGTCTGGCGTATAGGCCTGATGGGCCATGCCTGTAATGCACGAAATGTCTATCTGTGCCTGAATGCTCTGGATGATGTGCTGGGTCGTTTGAATGCCTCTGTAGAACATGGCGTGGCGGTGGCTGCGGCTCATAAGGTGTTGGCAGACTAATTTCTAAGGAGACTCTGATTAATTCATTTTTCGTCATTCCGGCGCATACCCATAGGGCACAAGGGCCGGAATCTATTAAGGCATTGAATTAGAACTACTGGATTCCGGGTCTCGACCCTATGTTCCTGACAGGGTCTACCTCGCCCATCCGTGGGCTCGTACGCTTTGCTTCGCCCGGCTTGTGCCCGTTCTTTGGGTAAATGACGAATTAATCAGAGCTTCCCTAAGATTCATTTACCCTTTTTGCATCTACCCTGATTCTAGTGATTTACCTTTATTTTGTATCATCTTGAATCTTTCTTTACACTGTAGTAACACAAACAACTAGGCATCATTTATTTGAATAACAGAATTCTGATCTGTACCGACCTGGATCGCACCTTGTTACCAAACGGTGAGCAAGCAGAATCGCCTCGCGCCAGAGATCTTTTTACACAAGTATCACAACGGCCGGATGTTGATATTGCTTACGTCACAGGACGGCATAAGACACTGGTGCTTGATGCTATCAGCGAATATAAACTCCCAACGCCTAACTATGTATTAGGTGATGTTGGCAGCACTATTTATGAAATTCAATCAGATGAATGGCAACTTTGGTCTGATTGGCAGGCGGAGATCGCACCTTCATGGGCTGGATTTAAACACGATCAACTTGCTGACTTGTTTAGCAACATCGAGATTCTCAAACAACAGGAAGCGGAAAAACAAAACACCTTTAAATTAAGTTATTACGCTCCTATTGATAGCGAGGTTGATAGCTTGATCAGCAATATGCACGAGGAGCTGCAAAAAAACAACATTCGTGCCAGTCTAATCTGGAGTGTGGATGACATTGAGCTTGTAGGTCTGCTGGACGTGCTACCGGAAAACGCCACCAAACTACACGCCATCGAATTTCTGATGCAACAAAAAGGCTATACACACTCAAACACCTTGTTTGCAGGTGACAGTGGCAATGATCTGCCCGTGCTGGCGAGCTCCATCAACTCGGTGTTAGTGGCCAATGCCAGAGATGATGTGCGCCAGCAGGCAATCGAGTTAGCATCGCAAAATAACAACAGCAAGCAACTCTATCTTGCCCATGGCAACGCGTTAGGCATGAACGGCAATTACAGTGCAGGCATACTGGAGGGATTAACTCACTTCATTCCCAAGAGTAAGACCTGGCTGGAATAACACTCTATAGATCATCCAACAGATCATCATCCCAATCATCACCAAGCTGCTGGCGTAGCTGTTTTATCTCCCTCAGACGTTCAATCTTACGGCGGGCTTCGAGCTTGTTTCGACTGTCATCAACAATCTTTACAGTTGACTCAACATTATCGTCACTAAGACTACCATCGCCATCATAGCTAAGGGCTTCGTCATTTTCATCACGCATACGTCTCCCCTTCAAAAATCCGGGCGGGATAAAAATCAGACCTTTACATGAGCATTACAGTTCCAGGAAAGATACTCGGAATCAGATTAAAACTAAGATCAATTTGGTAGGCAGGATAAAAATAAACAACACTAATTAAACAGCATTTTGTTATTGGCAAACTAATACCAATATTTGGTAAAGCAGATAAAATATTTGGCCACTTAGATTAGTTCGTATCTAATATTGGTCTGCTCCAAACCCTGGATTAGTTCCTGAAACGCATCATCAATTCCATCGCGACCACGAAACCCGAGTTCGATATGTCGCTGCTGACCTATATGCGGCAAACTGAATAGTTTTACTTGTGGATGTTTCGCAATCAACGCTTCCATTAAATCAATCAGATCGCTTTCACCAACATCATAGACCTTCAGCGAACGCTCCTGAAGCGGATCAAGTGACACTTGATAGTGTTGTCGCAATACCCAGTCAAGCATGGGCCAGGCCATATTTGGAAAACCGGGGAAGAAATAGTGTTGGCCAACACTAAAACCAGGCACGCGATTTATCGGGTTAGGAATTAGGTCACAACCTTCAGGCAAGTCCGCCATTCTTACTCGATTCGGGTAAGCTCTCTCACCAAACTGAGCCTCGATCTCAGCAATAGCCTCTGGATGAGCCACTAATGCTACGCCCGCTGCACGGGCCGCACATTGTCTCGTTACGTCGTCGGGTGTCGCACCAATTCCACCGAAACAGAACACTGGTAAATCACTGTTTATAGTTTTACTTAGCTGATCTATCAGCAGCGCTTCATCATCGGCTAGTAACTTAACCCAGGCCAGGCGCCAACCCAATGGTCCTAGTGTTTGCAACACATGTTCAAAATGACGGTCACGTCGACTACCACATAACAGCTCATCACCAATGATAATCAGACCCGCCTCACCCGTGCTCATAATCATCTACCTCAGAAATGGCGATACACGATACTGAATTATAGCCCTGCAACAAAAAAGCCCCACCGTTTCCGGCAGGGCTTTTTCTAAACAGCTTGTGGGCTGATGATTACATCATGCCGCCCATACCACCCATGCCGCCCATACCACTCATGTCAGGCATTGCAGGAGCACCGCCTTCCTTCTGTGGCTTATCAGCAATCATTGCTTCAGTGGTCAACATCAGACCAGCAATAGATCCTGCATTTTGCAGGGCAAAACGAGTTACCTTGGTAGGATCCAGGATACCCATTTCGAACATGTCACCATATTCGCCAGATGCAGCGTTGTAACCATAGTTACCTTTACCTTCGGCAACCTTGTTAACAACCACTGAAGGCTCATCACCCGAGTTGGCAACTATTTGACGCATAGGCTCTTCCATGGCGCGACGCGCAATCTTGATGCCGATATCCTGATCGTGGTTTGCACCCTTGAGTGAATCCAGCGATTGCAGGGCACGAATCAGGGCAACACCACCACCCGGAACAACACCTTCTTCAACCGCTGCACGGGTTGCATGCAGGGCATCGTCGATGCGGTCTTTCTTCTCTTTCATTTCAACTTCAGTAGCAGCACCAACCTTAAGAACGGCAACACCGCCAGCCAGTTTGGCAACACGCTCTTGCAGTTTTTCTTTGTCGTAATCAGAAGATGTCTCTTCCAACTGAGCCCGAATTTGAGCCACGCGAGCTTCAATTTCAGACTTGGCGCCAGCACCATCAACAACAGTCGTGTTGTCTTTTGTGATAACGATCTTCTTGGCGGTACCCAGATCTTCCAGAGTAGCCTTTTCCAAAGACAGGCCTACTTCTTCGCTGATGACAGTCGCACCTGTGAGGATAGCGATGTCTTGCAGCATGGCCTTACGACGGTCACCAAAACCAGGCGCCTTAACTGCAGATACCTTCAAAATACCGCGCATGTTGTTAACCACTAATGTAGCCAGTGCTTCGCCTTCAACATCTTCAGCAATGATCATCAGCGGCTTGCCAGACTTGGCTGTACCTTCCAGGATAGGCAGCAGATCACGGATATTAGAAATTTTCTTGTCGTAAATCAGAATGAGAGGCTCATCCAGCTCAGTCTGCATCTTGTCAGCATTGGTGACAAAATAAGGTGACAGGTAACCACGGTCAAACTGCATGCCTTCAACAACATCCAGCTCGTCCTGAAGACCAGAGCCTTCTTCAACAGTGATAACGCCTTCTTTACCAACCTTTTCCATGGCATCGGCAATCAGCTGACCAATCACTTCATCAGAGTTGGCAGAGATGGTGCCTACCTGGTTGATAGACTTGCTGTCACTACAAGGCTTGGACATAGCCTTCAGCTCTTCAACTGCAGCAATAACTGCCTTATCGATACCGCGTTTCAGATCCATTGGATTCATGCCGGCAGCAACAGCCTTCATACCTTCATTCAGGATTGACTGGGCCAGAACAGTCGCAGTAGTAGTTCCATCACCAGCTACGTCGGCAGTCTTGGAAGAAACTTCCTTGACCATCTGCACACCCATGTTTTCGAACCTGTCTTCCAGTTCGATCTCTTTGGCAACTGAAACACCGTCTTTAGTGACGGTAGGAGCACCAAAGCTTCTTTCCAATACCACGTTACGGCCCTTAGGACCCAGAGTCACCTTTACCGCATCTGCCAAAACGTTAACGCCGTCGAGCATCTTGTGACGCGCTGATGAAGAAAAAACAATTTCCTTAGCAGCCATTATTTATATCCTCCAAATACTTAAAATTTAAAATTGCTTATTCAACGATCGCAAAGATGTCATCTTCGCGCATAACCAACAGGTCTTCGCCGTCAACATTGATTTCGGTGCCAGCAAATTTACCGAACAACACCTTGTCGCCAGTTTTAACATCCAGTGTAGCTTTGTCGCCGTTATCCAGCACACGACCCGCTCCCGCAGCAACAATCTCACCCATCATGGGTTTTTCCTGAGCCGAACCAGGCAGCACGATGCCGCCAGCAGTCTTCTCTTCGCTATCCAAGCGCTTAACCACAACGCGATCATGCAAAGGACGAATATTCACAGTGTGTTCCTCCTACAGAAACTAATAAGTTGTTGTTTAAAAGAAAAAATTAAAAACTAGCCTGCTCTAATGGAAGGCGTCGGGCTGATATATTGGGCCACTTTTGAGAGTTTCAAGGGCAAAGGGGAAAATTTTTAGATGGAATTGCGCAAACTCAGACCCTGAGGATAGGGATCAAAATAGTGCTGACCCAGCAAATACCTATTTGAACTCGACTTGAGGTGGTATTTCATCAATGTCACAGGTACCACCAGCGGTACCTGGCCCTGGCGATAATTCTCGATCAGACCCACCAGCTCCTGTTTGTCCTGGCTTTGTAACTGGCGTTTGAAGTAACCCAGCAGGTGATAGAGAACATTGGACTGACGTTTGCGGCTGGCACGCTGTTTCAAGACATCCATCAGAGCCAAAAAATAAGACTGCGCCAACTGTTCCAGAGGCTCTTTGCCTACCCTTGCTACCATCTGGCCGAGACGACGATAATCCTGCTGGCTTCGTGACATGAGCATATATTTGTGTGCCGCATGAAACTCAACCAGGGAAGCGGGCGTCAGCCCTTTTTTTTGCAGTTTTTGCCAGCGGTGGCAAACAAAGACCCTTTCAAAAAAATTTTCCCGTAGCACCGGATCATTTAACCGCCCTTCTTCTTCGACCGGCAACCAGGGCATGGCGTCCATAAGTGATTTTGTGAACACTCCAACTCCAGAACGCTGCGGCATCTTGCCATCGACATAGACCCGCACCCGTTCCATGCCACAGCTGGGCGAATCTTTCTTAACGATGTAGCCACAAATCTCATCGAGCAGCCCGGCAACACGTTTTCCATAGTTTTCAAGATGATCGGTAACATCCAGGCCCGGGATTTTCGAACTCACCACCCGGGGCCGCTCTGGCTTGCCGACCAGTCTCAGCGACGGGCGCGGGGCACCCAGACCAATAGCCATTTCCGGACATACTGCAACCAGGTCGAAATGCTGCGTTAATGTCCCTGTGATAAAAGAGTGGTGTTTATGACCGCCATCAAATCTCACCGGATTACCTAACAGACAACTGCTCACGCCTAATTTGATTTTATCTGTCATTACAACAACTCCTTCACGGCCCCTTCCAACTTACCGCCCAGCGGTTCAACCCTGCTGGCATAACTCTCCACCAGCTGGCCCTGCCGGTTGATCAGATATTTGTGGAAATTCCACCTTGGATATTCGCCCGAATGCTTTGCCAGCGCTCTGTATAAAGGGTCATTCGTGCCATAGGCAACATGGGTCTTTTCGAACATTGGGAACTTGACACCATAGGTCAGCCGACAGAATGTCTTGATCTGCTTGGAATCGCCAGGTTCCTGGTTGGCGAAATCATTTGATGGAAATCCTAACACTACCAGGCCTTGACCCTTATAGCGGCTGTACAACTCTTCCAGGCCTTCATACTGGTAGGTGTAACCACATTTACTGGCTGTATTCACCACCAGAATTACCTTGCCTTGATACTGATCACAGAGATTAATAACCCCCTCATCATCCGCCAACGGCTTGCGATCAAAGTTGAGCAGATCTGAGCAGGGAAGCTCAGCCGCCCTGGCCGGATTAGTGACTAATAGCGCCGAAACAAACAAAATTAAAAAATACCGAATTTTGATCTTCATTTTTGCCATCCTCCTGTTAAAGTGAACTAGTACAATACTTATACATCTAACTTTATAACGTCAATTATTGACTATTTATGAATAATGTCAACTATACAATTATTGTGCAAATAGAATTAATGGAGATGCAAAATGTCAACGAGAGAAATATTGGAGCGGGAATCGGGGCTCTACCCCATTAGGACTGTCTCGAATATTACCGGCGTCAATCCAATCACCCTGCGCGCTTGGGAACGTCGCTATGGCTTAATTAATCCTGTGCGAACTGAAAAAGGCCATCGACTCTACACCCAGAAGGATATTGATGAGATCAACCAGGTGGTAGAACTGTTGCATAAAGGCATAGCGATCAGCCAGGCCAAGTCCTATCTCAGCAACCAGATACCCGAAGAGCAGAGCGAAGGACCTTGGCAGGATTATCTACAGCGTATTCTGCAGGCCATAATCCGCTTTGATGACCAGGCTATGGATAACGCCTATAACGAGGCACTGTCACTGCATCCAATTGACATGGTCACCAACTGGCTAGTGCTGCCACTACTTAAAACTTTGGGAGAACGTTGGGCGAATAGCGATGGCAGCGTTGCAGAAGAACACTTCTTCAGTGCTTACATGCGCAACAAACTGGGCGCCCGCTTTCACCATGAGGCCAGCCGCACTCGGGGACCACGTCTGATTGCGGCATGCCTGCCAGGAGAAAATCATGAAACGGGAATACTGCTGGCTAGCTTGTCAGTCATGGCCAGAGGTTATCGAGTGATTTTGCTGGGTGGCAATACACCCCTGAAAGAGTTGATCGAGCCGGTCCGGCGCACAGAGGCTAACGGCATATTACTGTCTGGCTCAATAATACCGCCCATAACGCTGCTAACCAAACAGTTACCCGAACTGGTCAAACAGATTGGAGTACCGGTATTTATAGGCGGACAAACAGCACTGCAATTTAACGACGCCATTGTAGATGCTGGGGCCATTGCTCTCGGCACTGATATTCCTCAGGCGCTGAAACGAATCGAAAAAGAAGTCACGGTTCACCACTAATGAATTGTAGCGGACAGATATAAAAATTAGCCTTGCTTGGTCTCGACAAGATTTACGCCTGGCAGAAAAATCGCTGCCAGCTTAGCTTGTTAAGTCTGTTTCACGATTAAACACAATCCCCGACCATTCAAGCAAATCTTCACTCACGAGCCTGCTAAGAACTCACCTTATAATTTTGGTTAGATTTATTAAATATAAAATTATTGAACTCTTCAAATGGAAGCGGACAGCTGAAATAATATCCCTGGATTTCATTACAGCCATTTTCACGTAAAAAACTAAGCTGCCCCTCTGTCTCGACGCCTTCAGCTATCACGTTAAGATCAAGCTGCTTAGCCATTGAAATGATCGTGCTGACTATAGTTGCATCATTTAAATCTTCCGCCAGCTTATTAATAAATGATTTATCTATTTTTAGAGAATTAATTGGCAATTTCTTAAGATAGCTCAACGAAGAAAACCCTGTCCCAAAATCATCCATCGAAATAGTAACACCAAGCGAACGTAGTTTGATCATAACCTCAATGGCGTTGTCTACGTCTTTCATAACCATGCTCTCTGTGATTTCTATTTCTAGATTTTCCGGAGAGATATTATGCCGGGAAATTGCATTTTCTATTTTTCTAAATAATGCTTTATCCTGCAACTGCTTAGCAGAGAGGTTTATCGCCACTCTTAGGTTATTATTATGTAGGCGATTAAACGTGGAGATATTCATACACGCTGCATCCAGCACCCACTCCCCAATCGGAATAATCATCCCAGTTTCTTCAGCAAGAGGAATAAACTCGGGGGGTTGAATAATTTTGCCTTGCGAACCTGGCCAGCGAATCAATGCCTCCATACCGCTTATTGAAAGGTCTTCAAGATTTAATTTAGGCTGATAATAGAGAGTAAACAGCTTACCCTCCAAAGCCTTATGCATAGACTCCTGCAATTTAAGTCTTTTAGAAATTTTTTCCTGTAGCTCTATTGAAAAGAACTTGTATTTGTTACGACCGAGGTCCTTCGCATGATAGAGCGCCGTGTCAGCATGCTTACTCAATGTATCTATATCTTTTCCATCCTGCGGGTATATTGCAATTCCAATACTCGCCCCTACCCTTATATCCTGATTGCTAATTGTGATTGGCTCGTTAAGCGCGTCAATAATATCCTGCGAAATATTGGATACAATTTGAGGATTATCTATATTAGAAATAATAACCGTGAACTCATCTCCACCAAGCCGCGAGGCGGAATCTGACTTTCTTATCCTTTGTTTTAGCCGATTGGCGGTAATCACCAGCAAGGTATCACCAGCCACATGCCCCAAATTATCATTTACATACTTGAAGTGATCTAGATCTATAAATAGCAGACCGAAAGATGACTTATTGCGATCAGATAGAAAAATTTCCTGCTTGATTCTATCGTTAAACAGCGTCCTATTCGGCAACGATGTCAGTGGATCATAATAGGCTAATTTCTCGAGCGCTTCCTCGGTTGCTTTTTGATTAGTTATATCTGAAAGCATACCGGCATAGTTTACTGGATTGTGATCGCGGTCATATATAGCATTAATTGACAACCATTGAGGATAAGCTTCACCATTTTTGCGTCGATCCCACACCTCTCCTTCCCAATGACCCGTTTGTTTAATTGCGCCCCACAATTCTTTATAAAAATTTTCATCATGTCTTTCAGACTTGGCAATCGAGGGCTTTGCGCCGATAAGCTCATCTCTGTCGTAGCCAGTAATTCGCTCATATGCAGGATTGACATCAACAATCACACCATCGACATCAGTAATAACAATACCTTCTGTTGTACTCTCGATAACCTGCTTCATCAACATTAATGCAGAAACTTTCTCCGATAGCATTCTATTGGAGTCTTTAATCACGGCCTCATGATGTTTACGATCTACTATATTTGAGAATGAGATGATTGCGCCTGACAAATAATTATCTTTTTTAAGCGGGAGACAATGATACTCAACAGGAAAACAGGTACCATCTTTACGCCAATAAACCTCATCATCGCTACTCTCAATACCGCCTTGTAATAGCGTCTTATTGATTCTGCTATCATTAATTGGAAAAGGCTTCCCATTAGAAAAACTATGCTGAATAGCCTGATGCATATTTTTTCCAATCAACGACCCTACATCATCGTATCCGAGCAACTCTGCACAGGCTGGGTTGGCAAAGGTACAGTTTCCATTGTTATCGATGCAATAGATGCCCTCCACAGTGGATGCAAATAGTGCAGTTATTCTTAATTCAGCCTCAGATAAAGCCTCTGATAATTTTTTTGTTGAAGCGATAACATTATCCTCTCCACTAATAGAGGTGTCTTTGGCAAGCCGTCTCGCAGTTAATAAGGCATGCTTAAGTGGTTTGCCAACTTTGCTATCTATGTACCAGACCAACAGAACCACCACAGCAAAGAGTGACATGTAGGTTAATGTCTGCTGAATTTTTATTTCTCTATCCAGAGCGTTCTGGACTTCTTGTTGTTGTACATGGGTGGCGTCATGGATTGTTTGGGTGAGATTTTCAATCAACCCTTTATGATATTCATCATATTTATAAATAACCGAGTCCGCTATTTTATAAGCTTGAATCTCGGTGTTGTTATATGTTCTAAGCGCCTCCCGGATACTTGAGGCAAACTCTTTGTGGGACTCAGTTATCTCGTCTACCAGCGGACTCAGGTCAGAATTATCATTACCAATCAGACTGCTAATATTCAGGATTGATCTATATGACGCTCGCTCACTCTTGTAATAATCACTCAGGTAGTTGTGATACTGCTCAATATCTTCCCCCCGAATTAAGATATTTTTCCAGGCGGTAATTTGATCTTTATAGTGAGCAGAAAGATCATGGCTTAATTCAATCAACTCCTTACCGTATTCAAAGTTATCGATGGTCTTTTGTAACGAATTAATATGTGTAGCATTACTATAATAGATTGATACTAAAAAAATTACCGACAGCAGAACGAGGATGGATAGTAGTGCGAATCTGATATCAGAAAAGGGGCGTCTTATCGGCTTGAGTAATTTACTGAATTTCATTTAGACACTGGCACGTTACTCAGCATAATAAACCTGCACACCATTTACCCTGAAATCATTTACCATCTGCCTAATCCTGGCAGAACTGATCCATTCAATAAATGCGGTAGCACCTTCGATGTTTACATTTTCATGAATTGCCGGATTTACCACTGTGATTGAGTAATGATTTTGAAGCTTCAGATTATCACTGATGTGGATAACCAAATTTCCTTTATTCTCGGAATTTGCATAAGTACCACTATCTACCATGATGTAAGCCGAATGGTTGATCGCATAGTCAAGTGACATTTTCATACCTTGACCCAGCTCGACATACCATAGGCCAAAGGGATTTATTCCCGCATCTCTCCAAAACTGGAGTTCCTTTCTGTGTGTCCCCGAGTCATCAGCACGGGAAATAAAAGTGGATTCTGATAGTGCAATTTTCCTAAATGCCTCAACCGGATCAGACATGCCATGAATGCTGGCAGGATCACTATCTGGACCAACAATATAAAAAAAGTTATATAAAATCGAGGTGATCTTGATGCCGTGCCCATCGGCAACAAATTTCTTTTCAGCGTCAGGGGAATGGGTCCAAACCAGGTCTACTTTGCCGTCTCTGCCTAAACGTAACGCTTTTCCACTGCCAACAGCACTGATCTTTAGGGTGTAACCAGTTTCCTTTTCAAAAAGCGGGAAAAGTGCGTCGGCAAGTCCACTTGATCTGACAGAACTTGTACTTGCCAAGTGAACGATAGAGTTCTCTGCCTGAGAAACCCCAAAAAACAACAGCAGAAGTATAAAGCTAAGTTTCCTCACGTCATTATCCCAGAAATGAATTTGTTATTAATATGATTAACCCTTTCACGTTATCGGCCAATATCCTAAGCCTTAATAGCAAATCTCCTGGCATTTATTTGAAGTCCACTTAAATCACTATAGCAAACCAATTCCCTTATTGGTTATATAGACATAAAAACAAAGGATAAGGAGGGATACAGGCCTGCCTACTTTTCAAACAACTACCTCAGATTGTCGCAGTCCGGCTAAAAAAAAAGCAAACCCCAATGTAATCGGGGTTTGCCTTTCTACAGAGCTTACGTTGTATTAAACGGTGTTATTAAACGTTATTTGACGGCACCGGCTCAAGCTTCCAAATATCATTATTGTATTCCTGCATGGTTCGATCGGTAGAAAACTTGCCGCTAGTTGCAGTATTAATAATACTCATACGCGCCCAACGCTCTTGATCAAGATAGGCCTCCGCTGCCTGTTGCTGAGCATCAACAAAACTACGGAAATCAGCCGCCACCAGCCACGGATCATGTGGATTGCGGATTGAGTTAATGATGTCATCAAACAGGCCCAGCTCAAACTGGTTGAAATGACCACACTCCAATAACATCATCACCCGGTGCAGGTCTGCATCCTCAGCGATAATTGCATTTGGATCATAATGATGACGCGCCTCAGAAACTTCTCCGGCGGTAAGCCCGAAGAGAAAGAAGTTATCTTCCCCGGCTTCTTCACGGATTTCGATATTGGCACCGTCCAGCGTACCAATGGTGACAGCACCATTCATCATAAACTTCATGTTACCTGTGCCTGAAGCCTCTTTGCCTGCTGTGGAGATCTGTTCAGATAGATCAGTCCCAGGACAAATTATTTCCATCGCGGTAACACGATAATTGGGTAAAAAGGCGACTTTCAATTTACCATCTGCCATCGGATCATGATTGATCATGAAGGCAACATTATTGATTAATTTAATAATACGTTTAGCAATAGCATACCCAGGTGCTGCCTTACCGCCAATCAGCACACATCTTGGCGTCCAGTTCTCCGTATCACCGCGTTTGATACGATCATACAAATGTATGACATGCAGAATATTTAATAACTGACGCTTATATTCGTGCATACGTTTCACTTGCACATCGAACATCGCATCAAGATTAAATTTGACACCACAATCCTTTTCAACCAGATCTGCCAGGCGTTGCTTATTGGCTTGTTTTACCTCACGCCATTTTTTACGGAACTTGGCATCATCAGCATGAGGCTTGAGTTTTTGCAGGTGATCCAGATTTGTGATCCACTTGTCACCAATTGTGTCACTGATCAGCTGGCTCTGCATCGGATTACACCAGGCAATCCAGCGACGCTGAGTCACACCGTTGGTTTTATTATTGAACTTATGTGGCCAGAATTCATAAAAGTCGTGGAACAAGCCTTCCTGCAACAACTGTGAATGCAGCGCTGCGACACCATTGACTGAATAGCTACCGACAATGGCGAGATAAGCCATGCGTATTTGTGGATCACTACCCTCTTCAATGATCGACATGCGTCTCAGTCGATCTGTTTCACCCGGCCAACGACTCGCCACCTCACCCAGAAAACGGGCATTGATTTCATAAATAATTTCCAGCAGACGCGGTAGCAGCTGTTCAAACACACGTACTGGCCAGCGCTCCAGCGCTTCTGGCAAGAGGGTGTGGTTGGTATAGGCCATGGTGCTTGATGTAATTTCCCAGGCTTCATCCCAACTCAGGCATTGATTATCCATCAACTGACGCATCAGCTCGGCAATCGCAACAGTGGGATGAGTGTCATTGAGTTGGAAACGATTTTTGTCGGCGAACTCGGTAAAATCCCTGCCATGATCACGAATCCAGCGACGGAATACATCACGCAGACTCGCAGCCGCGAGAAAGTATTGCTGTTTCAAACGCAGTTCTTTACCACTTTCACTGGCATCATTGGGATAGAGCACCATTGTGATATGCTCAGCGTCGTTTTTATTCGACACCGAACCGATGTAGTCACCGGCATTGAATTCGTCGAGACTAAATTCATCCGTCGCCGCGGCACTCCATAAGCGCAAGGTATTCACCGTGCCATTGCGATAACCCGGCACGGGCACATCATAAGGCACTGCCAGAACATCCTGAGTATCGACCCAGCGCACCCGGCTTATGCCCAGGCCATCGCGATATGTTTCAGTACGGCCACCAAAATGTATCCGCTGGGTAAATTCCGGACGTTCCAGTTCCCAGGGATTACCGTTACGCAGCCAATGGTCTGGCTCTTCCAACTGATAGCCATTTTCAAGTTCCTGGCGAAACATGCCATAGTCGTAGCGTATGCCATAACCGATGACCGGCAGTTGCAAGGTGGCACAGCTGTCGAGAAAACAGGCAGCCAGGCGCCCCAGACCGCCATTACCAAGGCCAGCATCGTGCTCCGCCTCGGCAATCTCTTCCAGATGAATGCCATAACGTGCCAGCGCAGCAGTCGCTTCATCAGTCACACCAAGATTGAGCATGGCATTACCCAGGGCACGGCCCATCAAAAACTCCAGCGACATGTAGTGGGCACGGCGGGTATCTGTCTCCTGATAGGCGTAACGGGTATTTTTCCAACGCTCCATCAAGCGGTCCCGCAGTACCAACGCCAATGCGGTATAAGGGTAATGGGTCGACATGCAGAACTTGTCACGCCCCAGGGTGGTACTAAAATGGCGGCGGAAATCTTTGGCTAAATGCTTGGTTTCCATGCCCAAGGCGGGCACTTCGGTTAGATCAGGGTGTGGTTGACTATTTTTTAGACGTTCAAAAATCATTGTGGATAAGGCTCAAAAAGTTGGTCTGTAGGGAACCTACCGGGCATCTGTTCGTATTCATTTTTTGTAAACGACGACCATTTAGGCAAATTAAAGTCATATTCGAGATGCAATTATACTCACATCCCATGATTGACTCGAGTTTTTAGCGCTATTCTCCGAACCATGGTCAAACCGGCATGTCATAATTGCGACCCGGACCCTAATCACAGTTTGCTACACGTTTGTTGATTGGTAAAATTCGAAACCTGATATTTAATGCAGTTAAAGGGCGTTCATGTCATACCAAAACGAGATTCAACAGCTTAAACAACAAATCACTCAACTTATCATTGGCCAGGAAACCCTGGTAGATCGACTACTGATTGCAGTGCTGTGCGACGGTCACCTGCTGGTGGAAGGCGCCCCCGGCCTGGCCAAGACACGCGCCATAAAAAGCCTGAGTGAATCGATCGAAGGTGATTTCCACCGCATTCAGTTCACCCCCGACCTGTTGCCTGCCGACCTCACCGGCACTGAGATATTCCGGCCCCAGGATGGCAGTTTTGAATTTCAGCCCGGCCCGCTGTTTCACAATCTAATCCTGGCCGACGAGATCAACCGCGCTCCGGCCAAGGTGCAATCTGCCCTGCTGGAAGCGATGGCTGAACGCCAAATCACTGTGGGCGCCGTGACACATAAACTGCCCGAGCTGTTTCTGGTAATGGCAACCCAGAACCCCATCGAGCAGGAAGGCACTTACCCCCTGCCCGAGGCACAACTGGACCGTTTTCTGCTGCATGTGCTGATTGATTACCCAGATGCCGCCGCCGAGCGTGAGATCTTGCATCTGGTTCGCAATGAGGCAGAGCAAACCCATCAGGCACCCACAGCCATGTTTACCCAGAACGCCCTGTTTGGTGCACGTAAAGAAGTCTTGCAAATCTACATGGCCGACAACCTGGAAGAATACTTGTTACAACTGGTGCTGGCGACACGCAAACCAACCGGATATGGCACCGAGCTGGCTCAGTGGATTGAATATGGCGCCAGCCCCCGCGCCACCATCGCCCTGGACCGCACGGCCCGCGCCCACGCCTGGCTGCAAGGACGCGATTATGTGGCCCCGGAAGATATTCAGGCCATGGCTCATGACGTGTTGCGTCATCGCATTATCCTCAATTACGAGGCCGAGGCCGATGGCATCACCGCCGACAAATTTATTGATGAGCTGATTCACACCGTCGCAGTACCATGAGCTTATTGAATACCGCTAACAGAGCGGCAGTCGATGGCGATAACCTGGTGCACGTCT
The DNA here is from genome assembly GCA_945787785.1 of uncultured Chromatiaceae bacterium. Classification (GTDB taxonomy): domain Bacteria; phylum Pseudomonadota; class Gammaproteobacteria; order Tenderiales; family Tenderiaceae; genus Tenderia. The sequence goes on along the minus strand of CALZIO010000043.1, from coordinate 3,681 downwards.
CCACCGAGACGCTGATTGCCCTGCGCGCCGCTGCCGAAGGCCTGACACTCAAACCTAACCGCATCGCCGCGCGCCAGAGTGGAAACTACCAGTCACGTTTCAAGGGACGTGGTATGGAGTTTGATGAAGCACGTCTCTATCAACCCGGCGACGACGTGCGCAACCTCGACTGGCGCGTCACTGCCCGCACTGGCAAACCCCACACCAAATTGTTTCGTGAAGAGCGTGAACGCACCGTGCTCACCTGGGTCGATATGCGCCCTACCATGTTCTTTGCCACCCGTGGTGCCTTCAAATCCGTGATTGCTGCACGCGCCGCCGCGCTGGTGGCCTGGAGCGCCAATCAACAGGGCGATCGTCTCGGCGGCCTGGTGTTCAATGCCGAAGGCCATCATGAATTGCGCCCCAAACGCGGCAAGGCAGCGGTGTTAAAGTTATTTCAACTACTGAGTCAGGCTTCAAGTTGGCAAAGCCAACATAACGAACAGGAACCCGATGCCAATAATGCCCTCGCCCGCTTGCGCCGCGTCGCCAAACCGGGCAGCCTGATTTTCCTGTTCAGTGATTTTCGTAATCTTGGCGCACAGGCCGAGTCGCATCTAGTACAACTTGCACGCCATAATGATGTGGTGCTGTTCCATATCCACGATCCGCTGGAACAAGAATTGCCCAAACGGGGCGTCTACCGTGTTGCCTGGGGTGAAAGCAGCAAACTATTCACTGGCAACAAAACGACACAGACCAATTACCAACAACAGTTTCAACAACACTGCGACGAGCTACAACAGTTGGCGCGCTTTCCCGGCATTCATTACCTCGCCTGCGCCACCAATGAAGACGTGTTGCTGAAACTACAAGCAGGCCTGGGGCAAGCCCGTATTTCTCACCAGACGGCCACCCGTAATAAGATTTGAGAGAAAAAGAATTGATTACGCGACTTTCAGTTATTTCATGCTTTTCAAGAATTCGGCCTATCGCGATTCAGGCTTGTCTTCCTCTCCGTACGCTTACGCTTCACTCGAAACGTAGTTATCACTACGCTTCTCGCTCCAGCGTGGCGCCTACGAAGAGAAATCCAGCGCCTGCTCCCGCGATCCTGGTAAGAAATGCGAGCTAAACGGCGATGAACGCAGAACTTCCGCTACGCGATATTCATCTGCCCGGCGGGGTTAGCTGGTGGCCCGTTGCCCCGGGTTGGTGGCTGATTCTTGTGTTGATCATTATGATCGCCATGATCATCTGGGCTGTTCGCGTTAACAAAACCAGACGACTATTACGCAAACAAGCCTTAAGCGAGTTGCAACAAATTGAACTGGCATACAGCCAACATCAAAACAGCCGACAATTGGCCAGCGACTGCTCTGCCCTGTTGCGCCGTGTTTGTATCAGCCGTTTTGCGCGCACCGATGTGGCAGGACTCACGGGTGAGGCATGGTTACAGTTTCTGAATCAACACCATAATACTGCACCATTTAAGGATGATATTGCCATCGCCTTGTTACAGGCGCCTTATCAAAAAGAGTTTGCCTTCAATAGCCAATCATTACTGAGTAGCTGCCGCGCTTGGCTGGAACAACTGCCTCCACCCCAAGGAGTCAGGCCATGATTCAGTTCGAATGGCTATGGGCCTTCGCCCTGTTACCACTACCATTACTGCTGCGTCTGCTGCTTCCTGCCGCCAAGACACAACAAGAGGCGGCCCTGAATGTGCCTTTTATCGAAGACTTTCAGGCGGTCAGCAGCCAATCCACCAGCATTTCACAGCAACGCTGGCCACTGCTGCTGGCCATCCTGGCATGGTGCTGCCTGATCATCGCCGCGGCACGGCCGCAGTGGATTGGTGATCCGATCGAACTGCCCACCAGTGGCCGCGACCTGATGTTGGCGGTGGATTTATCCGGCAGTATGGATACCGCAGACTTCAAACTCAGCGGCCGGGTGGTGAACCGCCTGCATGCCACGCAGGCCATTGCCGGCGAGTTTATTGAACGCCGCGTGGGTGACCGTATTGGCTTGATTCTGTTTGGCGAACAAGCCTATCTACAAACCCCGCTCACCTTCGACCGCGACACCGTACGCATCCTGCTCTATGAGGCAGTCATCGGTCTGGCAGGCCAAGCCACCGCCATTGGTGACGCTATCGGTCTGATGGTAAAACGGCTTGGCGATGATGAAAATGTGGATCAGGTGATGATCCTGCTTACCGATGGCGCCAATACTGCCGGTGAAGTCGCGCCCATCAAGGCAGCAGAACTGGCGGCAGAGAAAGGCCTGAAGATCTACACCATTGGCATAGGCGCTGATGAGATGATTGTGCAATCTCTGTTTGGCCGACAGCGCGTTAATCCCTCTGCTGATCTGGATGAAAAAACACTCAGCGCAATTGCCGAAACAACCGGCGGTAAATATTTTCGGGCCCGCGATGCAGACGAGCTGATGAAGATCTATGATCTGATCGACCAGCTTGAGCCCATCGAACAGGAACAGCAACTCTTCCGTCCCATGAAGGCGCTTTATGTCTATCCCTTAGCGGCAGCGTTACTGCTGGCGGCGGTGTTGCTGCTGATACAGTCACTGAATGGCATGAGGAGACAACATGGATAGTTGCCATTTATTGCGCCCCGACTGGTTATGGTTAGTTATTCCATTCGCCCTGATAATCTGGCTGTTGAGTCAACGGCACAGCCAGGCCGGTAGCTGGCGCACGGTGTGTGATTCGCAGCTGCTACCTTTCATTTTGCAGGGACAGGAAACCGGCACAACTCGCTGGCCACTTATATTGATTGCCCTGGCTGGTCTGCTCGCCATCGTTGCGCTGAGTGGCCCAGCCTGTGAACAGCGTGATCAACCAGTATTCCGCGATCAGTCCGCACTAGTGATTGCCCTCGATCTGTCTCGTTCAATGGATGCTACAGACGTTAAACCCAGCCGTCTGGTTCGCGCCCGCTTAAAGCTGATCGACATACTCAAACAACGGCATGAAGGCCAAACCGCCTTGCTCGTCTATGCTGCCCAGGCCTTTACGGTATCACCACTGACCGATGATGCCGACACCATCATCTCGCTGGTCAACAGTCTCGACAGCAACATGATGCCGCAACAGGGCAGCAGCACGTCCGTCGCCATCGCCGGGGCTGCAAAGCTGTTACAGCAGGCCGGTGTACCCAAGGGCGATATTCTGCTGATTACCGATGGCGTTTCCGCCAATGATCTTGATGCCAGCCAGGCCGAAATCGAGGCACATTCACACCGTGTCTCTGTATTAAGCATTGGCACCGCACAAGGGGCTCCAATTTCATTACGGGATGGTGGCTTTCTCACAGATAGCCAGGGCGCTATCGTTATCCCCAAACTGGATGAAGCAACACTACAACAACTGGCACAACAGGGTAATGGACGTTATCACAAAGCCACGACTGACGAACGCGACATCGACTACCTGCTCGATATCGTCACGGCTGAGCAAGAAAACGAAGAGGCTGTTAAAGGGCTCAAAACTGACCAATGGCATGAAGAAGGGCCGCTGTTATTATTGTTGTTAATCCCATTGGCAGCGCTGGCTTTCCGCCGTGGTTATCTTGCCATTCTGCTAGTCGCCCTATTACCGCTACCGAATGATGTCTATGCAGTTGAATTGCTTGATCTCTGGCGCAATGATAATCAGCAGGGTTTGCATCAGCT
>CALZIO010000042.1 GCA_945787785.1 uncultured Chromatiaceae bacterium | reverse complement strand
TGTGAGAATCATTCATGATGGTTTTCATTCCTCCATCATGGACAGAATCAGGTCACTTCAGGCTCATTTCATGTTAGAAATACGTCCTCCCTTCAGGCTCATTTCATATTGGAAGAGGCTCCCCCTCGACAGTTGAGGTGTTTTATGACACTCGGAATTGTATTCTTGGCATTTTTGGTGCCACTGGTACTGGGTGCTGTTGCCACCCAAGTTGATGAAGAAATCGCGATGCGCAGCGGGTTTCATAAAATTCATCATTAAGGAGTCAGAGTAATAGGAAGAGAGGGCCTCGTCCTGAAAAGGGCGGGGCTTTTTCTATTTAGGGTATTTGTTTTCCTGCTGCCTGTAGATCAGCATGGTATGAAGAGCGCACCATCGGGCCACTGGCTACATTGCTAAAGCCAAGCTGTTTGGCAGTGTCAGCCAGTTTTTCAAAAGCTTCGGGGGTGACGAAGCGCTCGACAGGCAGGTGATGCAGGCTGGGTTGCAGGTATTGGCCTATTGTCAGCATGTCGCAATCATGAGCGCGCAGGTCTCGCATCACTTCGATGATTTCTTCATCTGTTTCACCCAAGCCCAGCATCAGTCCTGATTTTGTCGGGATATGAGGGTGTGCCGCTTTGAACTGCTGCAACAGTGTCAAAGACCATTGGTAATCGGCACCCGGGCGTGCCTGTTTGTAGAGCCGTGGCACGGTTTCCAGATTGTGATTAAATACATCCGGCAGGGCCTTGGCCAGTTCAGTCAGGGCAATCTCCATGCGGCCACGGAAATCAGGCACCAGGATTTCGATTTTAAGCTCAGGCGATTGGGCTCGGGCAGCGCTGATACAACTGGCAAAATGTGCAGCGCCACCGTCGCGCAGGTCGTCGCGGTCGACCGAGGTGATCACCACATAACTGAGTCCCATGGCCTTAATGGTGTCGGCCAGATGTTTGGGCTCTTCCACGTCGAGAGCTTTGGGTTTGCCGTGGGCCACGTCGCAAAAAGGGCAGCGGCGGGTACAGATACCGCCCATGATCATGAAGGTGGCGGTGCCATGGCCAAAGCATTCGCCCAGATTGGGGCACTGGGCCTCTTCACAGACGGTGAACAGTTTCTGTTCCCGCAAAATACCCTTTAAGCGTGAAACTTCTGGGCTGGTAGGGGCCTTGGCCCTGATCCAGCCTGGTTTTCTCAGTGGCGCTTTAGGTTGGATTTTAATCGGGATACGCGATGTTTTGGACTCACCCTTGAGTGGGGCGAGCGATTCAATGCGTTCACGTTCGAGGGATTTTTTAGCCATTTTATGCGGATTGCTCTCTAAATTCGACGTCATTATACCCCAGCTGTTTTATCAGATAACGGCACAAATCGGGGGCTATATCTGCGCTGTTATCCGGTCCGCCGAGGTTGGCGAGTTGAGTCACCTCCAGTCCGGCATAACCACAGGGATTGATGCGGCTGAAGGGTTCAAGGTCCATGTTCACATTCAGGGCCAGGCCATGGTAGGTACAGCCACGCCGAACGCGCAGGCCGAGGGCGGCGATCTTCTGTTCGCCCACATAGACACCGGGCGCATCGCGGCGGCCATGTGCCTCAATCTGATAATCGGCTAGTAAATCGATAATAGCCTGTTCGATTTGTTCCACCATTTTACGAATGCCCAGCTTGCGCCGCTTGATGTCGATCAGCAGATAGGCCACCAGTTGGCCGGGGCCATGATAGGTCACTTGGCCACCACGATCAATTTTGATCACCGGAATATCGCCCGGATTGAGCAGGTGTTCCGGTTTGCCATTCATGCCCAGGGTGAACACAGGGGGATGTTCGACCAACCAGACTTCATCGCCGGTATTGTTGTTGCGAGTGTCGGTAAATTGCTGCATGTTGCGCCAGACCGGTTCATATTCTTGCTGGCCCAACTGGCGGATCACGAGGGTGTTATGGGGCATTACAGCGCCATTAATACACGATCATGGGCAGTGACACTGCGGTAGATGTTATCGAGTTGTTCGCGGCTCTGAGCGACAAAAGTGACGGTGACGGATATGTATTTACCAGCAGCGCTGGGTTTGGTGCTGACCGCAGCTTCATCCAGATCGGCAACATGCGGTTTGACTAGAGATACCACCAATGCATCAAAATCGTCCTCGGCCAGTCCCATTGCCTTTATGGCAAAGCTACAAGGAAACTCCATTACTTCATCGGTTCGACTTGTCATGCGTTATTCCGCTTCTCTACTCGGCGTCACCGGCAATCAGTGCCCGCTTATAGCCCTGATAAAGGTTTATCATTTGCTTCCAGATTGGGCCAGGCTGACCCGTGCCTACTGGTTTGTTATCCAGGCGTGTGACAGGCAGAACCTCTTTGGTTGAACTAGTCAGCCAGATCTCGTCGGCCTGTTGCAGTTCTTCCAGGCCAAATTGCCATTCATGATTGGTGAATCCTTTGCTGTCTGCCAATTCCAGTAACAAATCGCGCGTGATGCCTGGTAACAGGAACGGCCCCTTGGGTGGAGTTTTGATGACGCCATCTTTAACGATAAAGACATTGCTCGCCGCACCTTCGGTAACCACACCATCTCGAATCAGGATGGCCTCTTGGGCACCGGCATCGATCGCCTGTTGTCGCAACAGAATATTGGGCAGCAGGGCGATGGCTTTGATATGGCAGTGTTTCCAGCGGATATCTTCCAGGCAGATGGCGGCCACACCTTGTTGCAACTGCGCGGCGGCAACCGGTTTCAGCGGGCTGCAGGAAATGAACACAGTCGGCTGAGTCTGTTCCGGAAAGGCGTGGTCCCGCGGCGCATGGCCACGTGTCAGCTGCAGATAGACTGACTGCTCACCGCCGCCATTCTCTTGAACCAATCGCTCCAGAATCTCTGTCCATTCTGCCATGGCCATGGGATTAGCAAGCCGAATGCCTGCCAGGCTGTTGTCCAGCCGTTGCAGGTGTTCATCCAGGCGAAATAAGCGGCCACCATACACAGGGATGACTTCATAGACGCCATCGCCGAAAATAAAGCCACGATCCATGACCGGAACCATGGCCTGGTCCTGAGGCATAAATTTTCCGTTGAGAAAAACGGTATTAGTCGGTGAATCTGACATGCGCTATTTGGATTCTCAGAAATTATTCAAACAGCATTAAGGCTTCATCTTTAAGGATGGTAAAGATTCCACCCTCCGGGATATCTTGTAGTGCCACCAGGGCTTGAGTGGCAACTGCTTCACCATTTAGCGTGACTTCTACCATGCCATACTGTTTGCCTTTGTTTACTGGCGCAGTGATATTGGGTGTGATTTTCATGGCGGCGTCGAGCTTCTCGAATTGGCCGCGAGGAATGGTGACATACATCTCTTTGTTAATACCCAGGGCCAGGTTTTCTGTTTCACCTTTCCAGACACGGACTTCCGTCAGTGCTTCCTGTGGAGCATAGAGGCGATGGGTTTCGAAAAAACGGAAGCCATAATTCAACAATTTTTGGCTCTCACGGGCACGGCCATTTTCGCTCTTGGCGCCCAGAACGACTGAGATCAGACGCATATCTTCCTGTTTAGCCGATGACACCAGGCAATAACCGGCTGATTCTGTATGGCCGGTTTTGATGCCGTCTACCTTGTCGTCCTGCCACAGCAGCTTGTTGCGGTTGTATTGGGTAATACCGTTGTAGGTAAATTTTTTAATTGAGTACCAGGAGTAGTGGTCCGGAAAATCGCGGATCAGGGCGCGCGCCAGGATTGCCATGTCGCGGGCGTTGGTAAAGTGATCTGCATGGGGCAGGCCAGTGCTGTTGACGAAGTTGCTGGCACTCATGCCCAGGTTGGCAGCTGTCTGATTCATCAGATTAGCAAACACATCTTCACTGCCAGCGATATATTCCGCCAGGGCGACAGTGGCGTCATTGCCGGATTGTACGATCAAGCCTTTGAGTAAGGTTTCCAGCGGCACCTTCTTTCCCACTTCGACAAAGGTGCGTGAGCCAGGCATGCGCCAGGCCTTTTCACTAATTAATACGTCGTCTGTTAGTTTAATCTTGCCTGACTTGAGTTCATCCAAGACTATATAAGTGGTAATCATCTTGGTCAGACTGGCGGGTTCCATGCGTTCATCGGCGTTTTCTGAAGCAATGATATGACTGCTATTGAAATCCATCAGTAGATAGCCACGTGCGGCAATGTCGGGTGGCGGTGGTGCGGCAATGGTTGCAGCAACACTGTTGGCACTTAACAATGTCAGCAATGCGAGTGTAAGAAAGCGGATAAGGGTGGCAGAGCTGGAAAGCAAACGTTTGCTGGAAGTAATCATTTTTCCTGAATACGGCTAAAGGCTAAAAAAATAGGGATTAAAGTGCATTGCACTTAGAGTTGACGCTATTTTAACGGGAATGTTCCGGAAAATGTAATTTTAATCAATTACAACGCTGGTATTGGTAATTCCCTGATTAACCAGGCGTGAAGCGAGGGTTTGTGCCTCTTGATCACTGGCCAGGGGGCCGATGCGGACACGATAGACCGGTTGCGCCTGATCAGAACTGGGAAAGATGTGGATCGGATTGCCAGCCACCTGGGCCAGGCGGGTACGCAAGTTCTCGGCATTTAGTCGCGAGCTAAACGCGCCAACCTGCAAATAGAGATTTTGCGTTGCATTGCTGGTATTTGTCGCCAGTGCCACTGGCTTTACTGTTGCCGGTGTTGTGGCTGGACTCACCTGTTTGGTTGGCGTGATCGGCGCCTTTCTGGCAATACGGTGTGCGGTTGGTTGGCTAGGATCAATGGCGCGAATCTCGACTCGGCCGGTGCCTTTTTTATTGATGCCGAGCTTGATGGCGGCAGCATAGGAAAGATCAATAATACGCCCCTCATAAAAAGGGCCGCGATCATTTACCTTTACAATGATTTTGCGGCCATTATCCAGACTCTTGACTTCGACATAGGTCGGCAGCGGCAGGGTTTTATGCGCCGCGGTCATGGCATACATATTGTAACCTTCACCGCTGGAGGTGCGCCGGCCATGAAACTTGGTGCCATACCAAGAGGCGATACCCCGCTCGACAAAGCCTTTGCTGCTCTTCAGGGTGTTGTAACTTTTTCCATGGACCACATAGGTGGCGGGGTTGCCGTATTTGCTCAAGGGTTCATGCCGTGGAACTGGGTCAGGAATGGCCGCCACATTGACGCGCACGTTGGGGGCAGAGTCACCCTTGTGGTAGCCATTGGTGGAGCAGCCATTAAGCAGAACAAACACCGCCATAACCAACGCCGGGGCGATGTTTTTCAGCTTATGTGTGCAGAAAAATCTTATGTCCATCTTTATATTATAGCTCACTAGTGTTTTGTTACTTAACGGAACACGGCTGATATTATTTAGAAGGAGGTGTTTCATGCACTTGGAGCAGTGAAGTGATCTGTTTGCGACTTAACACGCCCACTAGTTTTGCCTTGTCGTTGATGATGGGGATGTGATGTATTTTCTTCTTGTCTAGTAGCGGAATCAGGCTTGCAACCAAGGCACTTTCCGGCGCAGTAATCACAGGCTGTGTCATGATTTGCCCCACCACTTCAGGTTTGTCTGAGGTAAGTTCATGCGTAGTTTTAATTAGTGCCTGGATTCGATCTTCAAGCTTTTTATGCGGAAACGCTTTGGCATGTTCGATAAAGTCATCCAGCGTAATTATGCCAATCACATGTTGAGCGCGGTCGATTACAGGCAGTGCAGTAATATGGTATTGGCCTAACCAATGCCAGGCCTCTTCGAGGCTGGTGCTGAACTCCGCCGCAACAGGATTTGAAATCATCAGATCAGAACAGCGCAGCTCGCCGAGACGGCGTTGATGTGAATGATGATTGGCCAGAATATAGAGACGCATCAACTCATATTGATTGACGTCAATAAACGTATCCAACTCGCTAATCGCGCTCACCAGATCATCACTTGCAAATGGTGGTTTTATATCGAGAGACTGGGTCTGTGTCTGCTGCCAGCTGATGGGGGACTCGTAGCGCTGTTTTTTTTGTAATGTTTGGTGTAGAAAATTAACTGCGCGTACGCTCAGTAACAACACCACGGTGTTGAGAAACACCGGGGTTAACACAAACAGATAGCCCAGCTCTTTTACCTCAGGGCCGGCGAGCACAATCAGCAGTGCGGTTGCACCACCGGGTGGATGCAGGCAGCGCAGGTAGTGCATGGCCAACAGGGCGCCAGCAACGGCCACAGAGATGGCAAGCAGCGAGTTCGGAATATACAAGGCACAGCTAACCCCAATAATGGCAGCAACCAGGTGGCTGACCAGAACTGACCAGGGGCGGTTCATCGGGCTGGAGGGCACGGCAAACAACAGCACGGTTGATGCGCCCATAGAGGCTACGATATATGGAATGGTTGTGTGGGATAAAAACTGGCTGCTGATCCAGGTCACCAGCGCAATGGCAATCAGGGCAGAGCCGGATGTGATAAAGATTTCCTGATGACTTAGGTGTTGTTGGCCTGCAAGCTTGTCAAACAGTGATCGCATTGAGGCAATTCGTTATTGCTATTGTAAGAAAAAACCGCAGTCAAAGCTGACTGCGGTTTTTATGTGTTACTGATTAGCGTTTGTATCCGGACACCATGATAAACGGACTGGGTGGCGCCATCTGTTTCGAGCTGATGTCGACAAAACCCACCTCGCTTAAAATCGCTTCCATCTCGGCAGTGGAGTAGGATGAACCGGCAACCGTGTTGATGACTTGGTTAACACCAATCAGTGCCGCCAGTTCCGGGCCTTTCTTGTCGGCGTGCAGCAACTGCTCCTGAATCATGATGACACCGTCGGTGTTCATGGAGTCATAACACTTCTGCAGCAGTTTCTTGATGTTCTCGGGCGACTCTTGATTAGTCATGGAGGAGAGCAGCATGGCGTCGTTGCCCTCACCCAGCGAATCTGTGTTGTAATCACCGGGGCGCAGTTCCACCCGATCCTGCATGCCGTACTGATCGACAATCTCCTTGGCAATCTTCAGATTCTGCTCACGGTCCATGGCCACCGCGTTCAGTCCGTCGTATCGTTCGCAGAACTTGACCGCAAAGGTGGATGGGCCGCAGCCGACGTCCATCAACAGTTTTTTGCCGCTCAGATCGAACATGTCAGTGAGTACACCTGATTGAGACAGGGCGCGGTTGTGCATGCCCATCATGTAATTACGCGTCTCTTCATCGCTGTATTCCTGATGCATCAGGGCGGATGGTTTGCCGGTCATCACGGTGTTGTAAAGACCGCCCCAGGCCTCATACCAGTTTTCAAACATGTAGACGATGCCGCCCTGGTAGTACTTGCTCGAACTGGCCAGAAAGGTCTGGCCGAATTCGTTATTCATGAAGGTGTCGCCGTCGCGATCGAGAAAATCCATCGACACCAACGCGCTCAGCAGGGCGCCAAGGCAGCGGCGATCGGCGCCGGTTTCGCTGGTCAGAGTGTCGAGATCCTTGGACTGGCCGTCGAGCAGGTTGAAAATATCGAGCCGATTGGCGGCGTGTAGCACGCATGAGTTCCAGTATCCCGATGCTACCTGCATTACACGCATCGGATCCATTCCTTCAGGCAAGCCCCAGCTGTCACCAGCGCTTTTGTTTTTATCCCACTCAGACATCAAAAACCTCTCATATATTCTTTAATAGATGAAACGAAAACAGCCCAGCAATATGAAGGATGAGGCCGAATTTGTCCAGCCAGCGGCTGTCAGGCCGGGCGGACCAGCGTTACAATAGCGCCTTCACGGTCACCTTGTAGGCTTTTACGGCAGGAGTGTCTGGAGACTTAACCTCATGAAGAGAATAGCCTTTCTGAAGCCAGGGGTGTGACGTGGTTTTGATGTGTAGTGAGATTGCCGAGAAAGGCCTGGCCGGACTGCTGGCGCGTTACGGCATGCAGCTGGAATGGGTAGCTACTGGCCAATCCATCCCCGGCACTTTCTGGGGTGACAGCGAAGCCGGCCTGATCGGCAACCACCTGCTGGTGCGGCACGACACCCCATTGCACTCCGCCCTGCATGAATCCTGTCACTACATCTGTATGGATCAGCAACGCCGCGATGGTCTGCACACCGATGCTGGTGGCGGTTATGACGAAGAGAATGGCGTCAATTACCTGCAAATTCTGCTTTCGGATTTTATTCCTGAGTGTGGACGCGCGCGTATGCTCGCCGACATGGATGAATGGGGTTACAGCTATCGTCTTGGTTCGGCCCGAGCCTGGTTCAAGCAGGATGCGGAGGATGCCCGGCAGTGGTTGTTGGGCTATGGTTTAATTGATGAAGAAGGCGTTCCGACATGGCAGTTGAGGTCGTGAATGCCTCAAAGCGATACTAAGCTTCTGCTGCTTGCATATAGCGTTTCTATTAGCAGTGCCGCCCCGGTTTGCACGCCCCTATTTTGAAGGGCATACAAACCGGAAGCACGGCATATCTAACTATATGTTACATTCCGTTAACTGCAGCGAGTGTGATTAACCCAAGGAACGCGGCTGGAAAAATTGCGATTAGCATAATTGGTTTCATAGTATTTCCCCTCTTAATGTTTAGTTACGTTCGGCGTTGAGGCACAGGCCCAGCGCTGTCGGATTTCGTTATATCACTCAAGGAAAAGCCACCTGCAGCATGGAACTTCCCTCGGCTGATACTTGTTTTCGTGACCCAGTCCGGTTAAGGCATATCGCCAACGTTGCAAGCTTGCCTCACCGCAATGGAACATTTGTCACACCTACGGTAAATACACGACTAAAATAGTCAGGAAATTTTATATCATAAGTTTTCCCGCATAAAAACATAAAAAATTTATGGGATTGTGGAATAAGTTGCCGCTGTGTCAGCTACGTCCTGTCGGATTCAGGTCTAGCTGATATAAGTGAAATGCATTAAACAGCAGGGTGCTACGGTATAGAAAAATATTGATTTGAAAAACTACTCAGTCGAGTGTTTTGCCTTTCAGGAATGCCGCCAGCTGAGTATCCAGTCTTTGAATGTGGTTTATTAACCAATCCGTCAAGAACTCCATAAGCTCTTCAGTGATGTCGGTTTTACCGCTTTGATGATTATCTACCAATTGCTTCATGGTTCGTTTGAATTTGTCGTGGGCAGTTTTATGGTCGAAATATTTGGGATACTTAAGCGCCTGCATCAGTTCTTCTTCTACATAAAAGTGCGTCTTGGTGTATTCGACAAGACCTTCCAAAACTTGTCCCACCAGTGTTCTGCTGGAAGCGCCGCCCATTACTTGCTGCAGCGTGTTGATGTGCTCAATCAGAATCGCATGTTCACGATCCAATAAGCGATTGTCGACATGTAAGCTTTTGTCGAACTTAATGGCATCCATGAAGAGGGCTCCTTTCTGACTTTTTGCTCAAATCCTTAGCCGTGAATTGGTGCAGGAATATATAACTCATAGTTATAACGGCACGTGTGTCTTCTTTTTAAGATGTGTAGATTGTTTTGCCATGTTAGTCAGTCTGGGATTGGCAATAAAAGCATACTTGATACAAGTCAAATATAAGCATTAAAAATATGGTTAGGTTGGTCGTTCCTGATTAGCCCAATTGTTTTCTCTGTGTTTCCAGGCCATTCCAAAATGCAAACACACCTTCAAGCATCTCATTACCGTCCCGGATAAATTTGTCTTCGTCTATGTCGCGGGAAAAATAAAGTTCCTCCAGCTCCTCTTGCGTGTGAGCAGCGTGCTGGGCCTCGATTTTGGCATGCCAGGTGAAGAAACCCAATGGCAATTTGGATTCGTTGCGGGCATTGTATTGTTCAAAGCCGCTGACGAGTTGATCCCAGAACCCAGCCGCCGCCCAGTTTTCAACGGCGTAGCTCGATGCCTGTGAGGTCATGTAGTCTTCGCTACCATATAGACGGGATAGTTCATCGCAGAAAAACAGCGTTGCAGGTGTACCGTGGTGGCGTCTGCCAACATCAATAAAGCCCATGCCGAGTTTTTCAGCCATTATTAGTAGCCATTCAAAATGGGCAGCCTTGAAACGAAACGTACCACCCTCAACACTCCCGTCGGTAGAAATAAATTCAGGATTTACATTTTTTTGCCCGTTCTGTTTTTTGCTTGCCTCGTCCGGCTTAAAGACCACACCAATTTCATTGGCAAGGATTTCCTTGGATGCGCGCATGCCCTCCAGGCTGTCCGCATTGATGGTCTTTTTGAGCTGTGCGATTAAAAACAGATTTGAGAAGGTTGAAAACTGCACCACAAAGGCCTTGATCTGCTCCTTGCTTTGTTGTCCCTGTTCAAACCAGGCGCAATAGTCATTGTTGCTGATGACGCGATGGCGCAACATCTCTTGATTAATACGTTCCTGAAAGCTGAGAAAACGATGGGCCTTTGCGAGGGTGTAGCCTGGGTGCTGACTCAACAATGCTTGCAAGCTGTGCGAAGTTAATCCTTCAATACCATTTTCGGCAGCAAAGTTGTTGAGATCAGTGATGGCGTGCATGATTTGACCCTCCGGTTATTCGCGGTCAGGTTGGTTTTCAGGTGCGGCCTTGATAAAGGCCTCCAGCTCCATGCAATTGGTATTAATTTTCCCTAAGGTTGGGTAAAGCCTGATATCACTATCAAAACGCTTGGCGTTATAAAGTTGTGGTATCAGGCAGAGATCGGCGATGCTTGGTGTATCGCCATAACAGTAAGGGCTATTGTGCTGTTGTGAATTAAGACGATTTTCCAGTGCGCCCAATCCTTCACTGATCCAGTGCTGATACCATGCCAAATATTCGTCATCGCTCGAGTTCATTACACCTTCTAAATAGGCTTTTACACGCAAATTGTTCAATGGGTGGATGTCGCAGCAGACCATTAACGCCAATGAACGAACAAAGGCGCGGGCAGTTGTTGAGGCCGGTAGTAATGCTGGTTCTGGGTAAGTCTCATCCAGGTATTCGATAATGGCGAGTGACTGGGTTAGTGTGGCGCCATCATCTGTCACTAGTGCCGGTATCAAGTCTTGGGGATTTAATTCATGGTAAGCGTCATGGTGTTGTTCGCCGCCATCTTTTAACAGATGAACAAAGTGGGGGTGATAATCCAAACCTTTTAAATTAAGCGCAATGCGCACACGATAGGCGGCAGAGCTACGGAAATAGGTGTAGAGGTTTAATCCGGACATGGTTGAACCTCCTGCTCAATAGCGCCGAAGATGGATTGATTGTCGTGATCAAACATCTCGACGCGAATCCGGTCACCATATTTGAGAAAGGGTGTCTTTGCTTCGCCGCCTTCAATAATCTCCAGGACACGACGCTCTACCAGACAAGAACAACCAAGTTTAAGATCGGCATTCGAGACGGTGCCAGAGCCAATAATCGTGCCGGCGCCCAGCGGCCGGGTTTTGGCGGCATGTTGAATCAATCGAGCAAAGTCGAATTGCATGTCTTGTCCGGCATCGGGATTACCTAAATGTTCATTGTTCAGATGGGTGACCAATGGCAGGTGGACTTTGCATCCTTGCCAGGCTTCACCTAGCTCATCTGGTGTGACGGCAACCGGTGAAAATGCAGTGGGTGGTTTGCCATGCAAAAAACCAAACCCTTTTGCCAATTCTTTTGGGATTAGAGTGCGTAAAGAAATATCGTTAACCAGAACCAACAGCTTGATATGATTGCCTGCCTCCGTTGCTCCAATACCTTGTGGAATATCATCAGTGATCACTGCAATCTCGGCTTCAAGATCAACACCCCAGGCTTCATCTTCCGCAACGATTGGATCACGACAACCGAGCATGGTGTCTGATCCGCCTTGATACATGAGCGGGTGATCATAAAAACTTGGCGGCATCTCAGCGCCACGCGCTTTGCGTACTCGCTCGACATGAGGTAGGTAGGCGCTGCCATCCAGCCATTGATAGGCACGCGGCAGGGGGGCGGCCAGTTCTTCAAAGACGATTGGTTTGCCTTCGACTGTGCCATTATTGAGTTGTTGAGAACGAGTCTGTAATTTATGTTCAACGCGTGCCCAGTTTTCCAATGCCTGTTGCATAGTCACGGCAATATCTACTGCGGTGATATAACGTGTCAGGTCACGGCTGACGATTATTAGTGCGCCGTCACGTCCGCCTTGTTTTAATGTCCCCAGTTTCATTTGTTCGATTCCTTCCATGAATCGACATAACCATTCCATTCAACGCCGTTGGGCAGGTCGGCCACTTCCAGGGCATCACGTGTGTCGATCATGACCGCCACTTCATTGGTGTCTTTACGGCTGGTTTTAACACCCGCTGCCAATGCCTTGGTGTGTGGGCCGTGTGGAAAACCACTGGGATGAAAGCTGACCATGCCAGGGTGGATATTGTCGCGCGAAAAGAATTCACCCATGTGGTAAAAGATGACTTCATCATAATCATCATTGCTGTGATAAAAAGGTACCTTCAATGCACCTGGATCACTCTCCATGGGTCGTGGGCAAAAGGTACAGACCACGAAACGTGATGCTACAAAGGTGGTATGTGCCGAAGGTGGTAAATGGTAACGATGACTCATCAGTGGGCGAATATCCCGCCAGTTAACACGCAAGGGCATTAAGGTGCCATGCCAGCCAACTGCGTCCAGTGGATTAAACGGGTAGGTGATCGTGCTGAGTTGGTTGCGTTGTTTAACCTCAACCCGCCACTCATTTTTTTCTTGCTGGGACTTGAACATTTCATCAATGGCAGGCACATCAAGCACGGCCGGATCAAAAATAGCGTGCTGACCAACCAGGCCTTTTTCTGGCAGGCTGTAACTATCATTGGTCGCTTCAATAACGAGTACGGTGACGGCTTCAGATGAATCAATGCGCCAAAGCGTACCGCGAGGAATGGTAATGTAATCGCCTTCACGAATGCTGAGATGGCCATAATCACAATACAGTTCGGCACTGCCTTGATGAATAAATAGAAGCTCATCACCATCGCCATTGCGTACCAGATAATCCATCGAACCTTGAGTGCGCCAGAAGCGAATCTTGATGTGTGCATTGCCTAATAGTGATTGTGCTTGCCAAAGGCCGGTGCTTGTTTCTGATAACTTGGTTGTGTCAAAGGCGCGTGGTCGTAATGGCCCTTCGAAATTAGTCCAGCCGGTAGGAGGGTGACGGTGATACATTTGCGTCGCCGGTCCGTAAAATCCTTCCCGTCCCAATTCACGTTCATAACTGTTTTTAGGTAGGTCGACATGCGCCTGGCGGGAAGTCTCGCCTTCACTCCTTGGTAAGCCGGTCCAGCGGGGCATTAGATAACACCTCTTTTCATTTGGTCTCTTTCGATGGATTCAAACAGGGCGCGGAAGTTGCCTTCACCGAAGCCTTCATTACCCTTGCGCTGGATGATCTCAAAAAAGATCGGACCGATAACCGTTTGGGTGAATATTTGCAGTAGTAATCCTTTGTCATTTTCCAGGTCACCATCGATGAGGATTCGATGCTGTTGCAGTTGCTTAACATCTTCTCCATGACCCGGAAGGCGATTATCAATCATGTCATAGTAACTGTCTGGTACATCCATCATCTCAATA
Organism: uncultured Chromatiaceae bacterium; assembly: GCA_945787785.1. GTDB lineage: Bacteria > Pseudomonadota > Gammaproteobacteria > Tenderiales > Tenderiaceae > Tenderia. The sequence goes on along the minus strand of CALZIO010000042.1, from coordinate 11,604 downwards.
CCGTTGGCACGTAATAGTGCAATACTTTTATAGATGTCTTTGGTGGTCAGCGCAATGTGTTGAATGCCTTCGCCATGATAGGCATCGATATATTCCTGGATTTGGGATTTTTCATCGGAAGGCTCATTGATCGGGATACGTATTTTTCCACACGGACTGGTCATGGCCCTTGACTTCAAACCTGTAGCCTTGCCGGTAATATCAAAATAACGGATTTCTTTAAAGTTAAATAACTTTTCATAGAAGTTTGCCCATTTGTCCATGCAGCCTTTATGAACGTTATGGGTCAAGTGATCGATATCCAGCAGCCCGACACCCTCAGGTCTGAGGTTGACGCCTTCTAGAGGCACGAAATCAACTTCATAAACAGAACTATTTTCATAGCGGTCTATCAGATAGAGCACGCTGCCACCAATGCCCTGGATGGCAGGGATGTTAAGCTCCATCGGACCAATCTTGCCTTGAAATGGTTCGGCCCCCAGCTTCAATGCCTGCTCATAAGCATAGGCTGAATCTTTTACACGAATGGCAAAGGCGCAGCATGAGGGACCGTGCTCAGCGGCAAAGCTCTGGGCAAAACTATCAGGTTCGTGATTAATGATGAAATTGATATTGCCTTGGCGATATAGTGTTACATCTTTGGAACGGTGCTGGGCAATGGCCGTGAAGCCCATTCCTTGAAACAGCTTTTCCAAGGCGCGTGTATCGGGAGCGGTGTACTCGATAAACTCAAAGCCATCAGTTCCCATCGGGTTGTTTGTATCTTTCATGATGACACCTCGCTCATGTTATTGAGCAGACTTTCGTATCAACTACAAAAACAATCTTTACCAGTCTTGCTGCCTAGATGGATCAGGTCTCAGGATGTATTTGCTACCAAATATAAATATCGGCACATTACACGTATAACAAAAGGATTACGTATTACGGATGGGGCTTTCATGTGCAACGTGCTTAGAGTACGCATTGCCTGGCTCAATCTAATTAGACAAATGAATAATCCTATAATTCAGGCTAAAACAAATCACAAATATTAAACTCACAGTTTGTGAAGTTTTAAAGTGTTATCAATCTATCTATTTGAGTGCTAACGAAGTCTAACTATTTTCAATCAGGTGTATATTTTCACCGCGTGTCTTGATGATGTTGTAAAGGCAGTAAGTAATCTTTAATCGCATTGAAATATGAGTTTTCACGACCATAATGTATTTAAGGGGAAGGTTCTTTTTTTAAATACACACACTTTTTGCTTGTGTTTGTGGGGGCTTGTTAACAACTAGGGACACTCTGATTAATTCGTCATTTACCCAAAGAACGGGCACAAGCCGGGCGAAGCGAAGCGTACGAGCCCACGGATGGGCGAGGTAGACACTGTCAGGAACATAGGGTCGAGACCCGGAATCCAGTGGTTCTAATTCAATGCCTTAGTGGATTCCGGCACTTGTGCCCTTTGGGTATGCGCCGGAATGACGAAAAACGAATTAATCAGAGTCTCCCTATATACATTTGAGTGTTCTCTCAACAAGCAGCCATTTATTAAGTGGTGGAGGTGATCATGAGGGCGCATAGCTCGGAAAAGGTGGTTGGTTTTTACGGGAATATTATAGATGTTCATGTATTCAGGTTTTGGTTAAACCTGGCAGGTGTTCTGTTAATTTGTTTATTTATCGTGTCCTGTGAGGTGGCACCAACCAAGCCGTCATCCTCATTCTCATCAAAAACTCCTGTTGAGTTCATCGATTATGTTCCGATGGAGCCGGGGGTGCTACAGCAGATTTCCCAGTATTTCGGCTATGAGGTTGTGGCACCTGCCGGTGCGTCTTCACATCTGGTTATTTACTTGCTCGATCTTGAAAGTGAACAGAAACAGGCCTTGGCTGCTATCCCGATTGATGGCGTGCTTGTGAATGAATATGCACGTAAGAGCTTGTTTGCTGTTTCATGGGATGAAAAGACCTTGTTATACATGCATGATCAATCCACGGGGCCTGCGAGCCTGCGCAACAAACCATCCGGACTTTATGAGTATGTAAACGGAAGAGGCGATCGCCTGATTTATTCTGATGCGTTTATCGCTTCGCACTCAAGCTATCAGTTGGCCAGGAATGCTATCGAGTTTGCCTTGGGAGGCAGTAATGACCTGAAGGTAGAGCACTTTGTCCGATCTACCGAAGGCGTTGAATTTATCCAGGAAGACGCTTTCTCTTTTCAGTATGGAGGGACCGGACTTCATCGTGCGGCCGCCAAGGGGGATCAGACCAGGGTAAAAGAACTGCTGGAATATGGGCTTGAAATAGAGGCCAGGGATAACCGTGGATTCACCCCGTTGCATTCCTCGATCTGGGCTAATCAGGATGCGATGGCAAAGCTGTTGATAGAAAATGGGTCTGATGTAAATGAAAAAGCAAAGGATGGCTCCACGGCATTACATCTATTCTCCAAGGGAGTGCGGGATGAGCGTGTCGCAGACTGGAGCAATAGCCAGGGAAGCGCGCTGTTGCTGCTGATGTTAAAAAATGGTGCGGAAGTTAATGCGCAGGATAATGCTGGTGCGACACCATTGCATTATGCTGTTCTTAAAAACAATATCAGAACGGCGAAAATTCTGGTGCAGAATGGAGCCAACGCCAAGGCTATGGAGCTTGCCGATAGCCACTATTACGGTAATAAGTTTCACCACACAGGAAGTATGCTGGTGCTGGAACAACGGGTCAATGAAACACTTGAGTCAATCTGGTGGAAGCAGGGTATGGTCGAATAATAAACTGACCGAAAAATTCTTCTATATCTCCTTATTGGCCTCTTCTAAAATAGGTGACGCAGGAGTTATGCAATGTTGGCGAACAACACCGCAGCTACCCCCACCGGTGCAACGTAACGGATCAGAAAGCGCCAGACGAAATAAATCTTGCCGTGCATAAGTTTGAGTTCCTGGCGGGCATCTTCACTTGCCATTACCCAGCCTGAGAATAGTGCGATTAATACCCCACCCAAAGGCAGCATGATATTGGAGGTTAGATAATCAAGCAGATCAAAAATTGTTTTGTCTTTGAACAACTCAAACATCGAAAGCGGATGTACCTCGCCCCAGAGATTAAATGAGAAGGCGGTGGCTAAACCAATCAGCCAGGCAGCAAAGCCTGCAAACCTCGTGGCTGTTTTTCTTTGTGCGGGATGATTCTCAACAAAACGTGAAATAACAGTTTCCATAATAGCGATGGATGAGGTTAACGCAGCAAATACTAGCAAGATAAAGAAGAGAGTGCCAAATAGTGCGCCGGCAGGCATGCTGCCAAAGGCCAGCGGCAGGGTGAGAAAAATCAAGCCAGGCCCCCCTGCTGGGTCAAGGCCATTGGCAAACACCAGAGGAAAGATAGCAAAGCCAGCCATTAGCGCAACCAGGGTATCTGCCCCGGCGATGATGATGGCTGATTTGGTGATGTATTCTTCTGGCCGCATGTAGGCACCGTAAGTAATCATCAAGCCCATGGCGATACTGACTGAAAAGAATGCCTGACCAATGGCACTCAGGATAACGTTGGCATCTATTTTGGAAAAGTCCACGGCAAATAGAAATTCTGTCGCCTTGGCCAGATCACCGGCGATGGCGCCATAACCGATCAATAAAGCAAGCATGATAAACAGGGCGGGCATGAGCCACTTCACTGCGCGTTCTATGCCTTTGTCCAGGCCCTGACTGACGATGACTACGGTGACGATCATAAATACGGCATGCCAGAAAACCATGCTCATGGGTGAGGCAAGCAGGTCATTGAATTCAGCTTCAACCTGAGCATTGCTGATGCCTGTGAACATGCCTGTAGCGATCTTAGGAATATAAGCCAGTGCCCACCCAGCAATGACACTATAGAAACTCAAAATCAGGAATACGGCCAGTACATTAATCCATCCGGCCAAGCGCCAGTGAGCTGTTGCAGAGGCATGACTGGCCAGGGTTTCAAAGTTGGTGGGTGGACTCTTGCGACCGCGGCGACCAATCATCAATTCAGCCATCAAGACCGGAATGGCAATCAGGAAAATAGCCGCTATGTAAACCAGAACAAAGGCGCCGCCACCGCTCACGCCGGTGGTATAGGGGAATTTCCAGATGTTGCCCAGCCCCACAGCGGCGCCAATCGCGGCCAGGAAGAATACTGTACGTGATGACCAGGTTTGTTGGTTTGCTGTGTCGTGGAGCATTGTTAGACTCTGTTGACTGTTAATTTAGCTTAGATTGGATTGCCAAATTGTGGGTTGGCTTGATCCGGTTGGTCACTACGGTAGACCAGAAATGCAACCACATTGGCCTCGGCTGTCTTTTCACCATCAACCAAAAGGTCACATACCAGGCTGAACTTCCTGCCATTTTTGATTTCGGTCACATGGGCACGCAGTTCCATGGTGCGGTCATTGAGGGTCGGTTTTAGATATTTAATATTCAACATGCCAGTGGCGAATTTATAGTGGGGTTCGGTTGAAAGTGCTCGGCCTTCTTGCCGAATTGCTGTGGCCATGGCGGTGGCCATGCAATGACAATCGATCAACGTGGCGATGATGCCGCCACACGTCACCCCTTGCCAACCCTGATGGCTGTCATCAGGTTGCCATTGGCAGATGGCTTCATCACCTTTCCAGTAGCTATGGATGTGCAGGCCCGACGGATTATCACTACCGCATCCAAAGCAGACATTACCTGGCATGTGATCCTGGAAGTATTCGTGTTCAGCCATTTTGTGTTCCTTTGCGACTAAGGCGCTGGCCACAGATCCATAAATCCATGAGCTGGCATAGCCTGCAAAAGTTTATGGTCTGTCATGAGTTTGCTTAGACTGGTGACCTTGTTGTCACTGAAAAGCGTTTTGAGGTTGGCCTCCAGTTTTTCTACCAACAGCGGCAATGCCTCTTGGCGCCGACGGCGATGGCCGATGGGATATTCCACTTCTGCTTCACAAGAGCTGCCATCTTTGAAGTGAACAGTAACCGCATTAGCGATCGAGCGTTTGTCCGGGTCAAGATACTCTTTGCTATAGCGTGGATTTTCTTCGGCTTGCATTAAGTTGCGAAGTTGATCAATGCGCGGATCAGTGGCGAATTCATCGTTGTAGTGATGGCTCTCCAGTTCGCCGAATATCAGACCAATGGCAACGGCGTATTGGAGTGAATGGTCGCGGTCGGCAGGGTTATGAAGCGGCCCGGTCTTATTAATGATACGCATGGCCGCTTGTTGAGTTTTAAGGGTGATGTGGTCGATTAGATCAAGCCTGTCTTTGACATGTGCGTGTAACTGAAAGGCACATTCAACTGCAGTTTGGGCATGAAACTCAACCGGAAAGGCAACTTTGAACAGAATGTTCTCCATTACATAACTGCCATAAGGACGTTGTAGTTCAAATGCTTTGCCATTAAATAGCACATCATAAAAGCCCCACTGTGGCACGCTTAAGGCGCTGGGATACCCCATCTCATCATTGAGCGCCATCAAGGCATGACGCACCGCTCGCGAAGTGGCATCACCTGCGGCCCAGGACTTACGCCAGCCTGCGTTCGGAGCATGGCGGTAGGTGCGCAGGGCACCGCCGTCAATCCAGGCATTGGAAAGCGCATTGATAATCTGTGTTTTGTTAGCGCCGAGTAGTTTGGCTGCCACGGCCGTTGAGGCGATGCGCACCAGTATCACATGGTCAAGTCCGACACGATTAAAACTGTTTTCCAGTGCCAGCACCCCTTGAATCTCATAGGCCTTGATTTGCATCTCCAGCACATCACGCATGGTGTATTTGTTGTTAAGATGACGATTGGCATAATCGGCGCAGGCAAGGATGGCACCCAAATTGTCAGACGGGTGACCCCACTCGGCAGCCAGCCAGGTGTCGTTGTAATCGAGCCAGCGCACCAAAGCACCAATGTTAAAAGCGGCATGCACTGGTTCCAGGTAATGATTTGTACCGGGAACTGGTACGCCGTTTGCAAAGTGAGCGCCTGGCACAATAGGGCCTATGTGTTTGCGGCACTCTGTATTGTTCAAGGCCTGAATGCCACAGCCTAGCGCATCCATTAAACAATAACGCGCGGTATGAGATGCTTCATCGCTGTTGATGTTGTAATCACTGACATAGTCAGCAATATCGCTTAACACCTTGTCGGCTGGTGGGCGAGTATTATTATCGTTTGAATTCACCTTGTACCCTCGGATGGGTAGGGCCGCTGTGCTGGGCCAATGTATTCCGCTGAAGGACGAATCAAACGATTATCCTCTCGTTGTTCCATGATGTGTGCTGCCCAGCCACTGGTGCGGGAGATGACAAACAGGGGAGTAAACAGCGCATCTGGAATTCCACAATAGTGATATGTCGAGGCGCTATAAAAATCGAGATTGGGGAACAGCTTTTTCTCCTGGGTCATGACTTGTTCAATGCGTTCGGAGATTTTAAATAATGTTTCATCCCCGTGGGCGCTGGCCAGTTTTTTTGACCAGGACTTGATAATGGGAGAGCGCGGATCACCCTGACGATAAACACGATGACCAAAACCCATGATCAGTTCTTTTCTTGCCAGCATCTCGCGTATGCCTTGCTCAGCATCGTCAGCATTGTTAAAACGTGAAATCAACTGCATCGCTGCTTCGTTGGCGCCACCATGTAAAGGGCCGCGCAGTGTGCCGATGGCACTGCAGATGGCCGAGTAAACATCTGAAAGCGTAGAGGTGGTGACGCGAGCGACGAATGTGGAGGCGTTGAATTCGTGTTCGGCATAGAGGATTAGCGATACATCGAGGGCGCGCCGCTCAAGCTCGTCAGGTGCGTGTCCGTGTAACAAGTGTAAAAATTGACCGGCAACTGAATCATCATCTGTCACGGTGTCGATGGGTGTGCCGCTTTTATTAAAGTGATGCCAATAAAGTAGCATAGAGCCAAACGAGGCGATCAGGCGATTGGCGATCTCAGTAGCCATGCCGTGATCGGTTTCCGGTTCCAATATGCCGAGTACTGAGCAGCCTGTGCTCAAGACATCCATCGGATTGGCCGAATCAGGTAGTTCTTCCAATACACGTTTTAATGTCGTTGGCAGTCCACGCATCGATTGCAATTTGGATTTGTAGTCGGATAGTTGTTTTTTATTGGGCAGTTCGCCATGGATTAATAAATAGGCAACTTCTTCGAAGCTGGCATGTTCGGCCAGGTCACTGATTGAGTAACCACGATAGAACAGGCCATTGCCAGCTGACTCAACTGTCGAAATGGCCGTTTGCCCTACAACGACACCAGCCAGGCCTTTGTTTGAATTACTTGTCATCGTCCAGCTCATCATCGACTTGCTGTTCGTAACGGTTGTAATCCAGGTGTTGGTATAGTTCTTCGCGGCTTTGCATCTTGTCCAGCAGGGACTTTTGTGTGCCCTGACTGCGCAGTTTTGTATATGTCTCTTGTGCGGCAGCACTCATTGCTCTAAAGGCCGTGAGCGGATACAGGGCGATGGCCACATCGGCGGAGGCCAGCTCCTCAACGGTGAGCAAAGGGGTGTTGCCGAATTCAGTGATATTGGCCAGCACCGGCGCATCAATAACAGATGTGATCTGACGGTAGTGATCGAGTTGAGTTAATGCTTCGGGAAATATCATGTCCGCACCCGCAGCGAGATAACGTTGAATGCGCTCTAGTGCTGACTCCATGCCTTCAACAGCAAAGGCATCGGTGCGTGCCATGATGATAAAATTAGGGTCGCTGCGACCAGCCACAGCCGCACTAATGCGGCCGATCATCTCTTCGGTTGAGACAAGTTGTTTGTTGGGGCGATGACCACAACGTTTTTGTTCTACCTGATCTTCGATATGTAAGCCAGCGGCACCCGCTGCAACAAAACGTTCGACTGTTTCAGTGGGATCAGCAAAGCCGGTGTCGGCATCCACTAGTAAGGGCAGATCTGTGGCCGTGCTGACGCGACGAATGTCTTCCAGTACATTTTCAATGGTGGTTAAACCAAGGTCAGGTAGGCCGTGTGAGGCGTTGGCAACACCGGCGCCAGAGAGATACAGCGCCTTGAAGCCAGCGTGTTGGGCCAGGATGGCGCAGTAGGCATTGATGGCGCCCACCATCTGCAACGGATGTTCTGTTGCTATGGCTTTGCGAAGTCTTTTACCGGCTGAATTAGAGTTGGCCATGGCTGCATCTTCTATTTAATCCGCCTTGGCCAGGTCGCCGATAACTGCCATTAAAAACCGTGTTGCTTCACCGCCGGTAACTGCGCGGTGATCAACGGTGAGTGACAGCGGCATGATGCGATGTACTACGGCTTGGCCATCCACTGCCACTACTTCATCACGCATGCGCCCGGCGCCAAGAATGGCGACTGTTGGTGGAACCACAACCGGATCGGCATAACGGCCACCAAAGGTACCAAAGTTGGATAAGGTGATGGTATAGCCGCGCATTTCTTCCGGCGGAATGGTGCGTGCTTTGACATCCTCTTTGATCTTGTTCAGCGCGGCGCGAAGATCTTGCGGCGTGCGATTGGTGACATCGCGTAACACAGGGACAAACAGACCCTCTTTGGTATCCACGGCGACGCAAACATCGACATAATCAAGCAGGCGACGTCCCATTTCCTGGCTGTCATACCAGGCGTTGAGGGAAGGTTCCACCTTGCAGGCTACGCCAATCGCGCGAATCAAACGCAGCGTAGCATCGGTGCCTTTAGGCCAGGCGTTGATATCGGCATCTTCCACAATGGTGACGTCAGCCACTTCCTCATGGGCCTGGGTCATGATGTGGGCCATGGCGCGGCGCACACCACGCAAGGGTTCCAGTGGCCCAGCCTGTTCCAATGCCTTGGCGGCACGTTCAACATCCGTCGCGGTAATAACGCCATTTGCGCCTGTGGGTGTTACAACACTTAGATCGACATTCAGACGATGAGCCAAGGCGCGTACTGCCGGGGTGGCCTTGATACCAGCACTGGCCTGGCTGCTTTTACCAAGCTTGGTGGCAGCCTCGGTAACGGTGCCTTTGTCGGTTTCCATCTGGCCGACCACAGTACCGCTATCCTGTTTTTTTGCGGTCTCATTTTTAATGACAGATATAAATTCCACCAGCGGGTCACCCACTTGGGGAATATCGCCGACAACGACAAACAATTTTGAAATCATACCGTTTTCCGGGCTGGGTACGTCAACTATAGCCTTGGCAGTTTCTACTGACAGTAGCGGTTGATCGACGCTTACCTCATCACCTTCCTTGACATGCCATTCGACAATTTCCGCTTCCTGTAAACCTTCACCAAGATCAGGCAGATTGAATGTGCTCATGATGTCTCCATGGTCTTTTGCACTGCGGCAATGATGCGTTCGGTGCTGGGCATGTAATGATTCTCCAGGCGGAAGTATGGCATTATGGTGTCGTAACCCGTGACTCGTTGTACGGGCGCGAACAGGCTCATCAGGCCATGCTCAGCCAAGTTCGCTGCAATGTCGGCACTGACACTACAAGTGCGTGCTGCCTCCTGAACGATTACGCAGCGTCCAGTCTTGGCTACTGATTTCAGTATAGTCTCCATATCCAGAGGTTTAATAGTAGCGACGTCAATTACCTCGGCGCTAATTCTTTGCTCGGCTAGCTGGTCGGCGGCCTGCAGGGTTTCATGGACCATGGCGCCCCAGGTGACCAGGGTCACGTCATTGCCGTCACGCAGTTGAAAACAGACATCCAAAGGCAGTGCTGCGCCATCATCAGGCACGTCCTGTTTCACCATGCGATAGATGCGTTTGGGTTCGAGAAAGATGACCGGGTCCGGATTCTGTATCGCTGCTAGCAACAAGCCATAGGCACGTTGTGGTGACGAAGGTATGACAACACGAATACCAGGCATGTGGGCAAACATGGCCTCGGTGCTTTCCGAATGATGCTCTGGTGCATGAATGCCACCACCAAAGGGGGCACGCAATACCATCGGTACGGTGATGCGGCCACGGGTGCGATTACGCAAGCGTGCAGCATGATTAATGATTTGATCGACGGCAGAATAGATGAACCCCATGAACTGAATCTCTAGCACCGGTTTTAGACCCTGTGCCGCCATACCGATAGCCATACCGGTTAACACCGTCTCGGCCAGGGGTGTATCCATGACGCGTTCATCACCAAATCTTTGTTGCAGGCCTTCGGTGGCACGAAACACACCGCCATTACTGCCAACATCCTCTCCAAACACAATCACATCAGGATCATCTTGCAGCGCCCGGGCCATGGCCATGTTGACAGCTTCAACTAGGGTCAGTTGAGGGTCTATTTTCATCACTGTTGCTCCTGAAAAGGCGCCAATTGGCGGCGAGAGGAGTGTGGTTTGGTTATTCCAAATATACGAGAGTCTGCCCCGCGAGCACAGCGAGTGCAGTGGGTGCGAGCAACGCCGAGTGGCGCCTTTTCAGGTGCAACCCGAAGGGCTGGGACGCTTTTTCCGCCTAACTGCGTTATCAGTCGCTTATTTGGAATAACCAAACCGCGCTCTTTCTGCCTTGTTAGGCGAAAAAATCGTCCCAGCAGAGGTGAAAATAGACCCTCAACTGACCCTTGGGTAATCTCAGTCATTGCTTTTCTCCCTTGTTCAGGAGTTCATCACGTTGTGCTTGGTAAGCCTTAGGTAGCTCGGCATAAAGATAATCAAACATGCTTTCCGGTGCTTGTGGTGGGGTGTCGAGATAGATCTTGACCGCCTCTTCCACTTTGGCGCTGCATGAAGCCAGTAATTCTTCTTCCAGTTCGCTTGACCAGATTTTCATCGACTCCAGGTATTTGCGCATGCGAGGTATGGGATCGAGCTGTTTGTATTGCTCCACCTCTTTGTCGTTACGATAACGGCTGGCATCATCGGCGGTGGTGTGATCACTCATGCGATAGGTGAGGGGTTCGATAAGTGTTGGCCCGCCACCCTGGCGTGCCTTTTCAATTGCCTTGCCGACTCGATGGCGTACCGCAATCACATCATTACCATCCACCTGTTCACCGGGCACGCCGGCAGCAATCCCTTTTTGAGCAATGGTCTCGGCACCGGTTTGTGCCTCGCGCCGCAGTGAGATAGCCCATTGGTTATTGGTAGTGATAAAGACAACAGGCAGGTTCCAGGCACCGGCCAGGTTGAGGCCCTCGTAAAAGTCACCCTTTGAGGTGGCGCCATCACCTATGACAACAACCGCGACACGGGGCTCCTTACGCAGTTTCATGGCATAGGCAACCCCCACGGCGTGTGGCACCTGACTGGCAATGGGAACGGCAATGGGAAAGTCTTGTAATTGATTGGCGAAGCTCATGCCGCGTTCATCACCGCCCCAATACAAAAAGATCTCAGACATGGCTACATTACGTTGTAACTGGGCACCATATTCACGATAACAGGGCAGTAACACATCCTCTGGTTTCATTGCATGACCCAGACCGACGGCGACGGCCTCTTGCCCCAATGATGATGCATAGGTCCCCATCTTTCCCGTACGTTGTAATGCAATGGCTTTGGTGTCGAATGTGCGTGTTAAGACCATCCATTCGTATAAGGCGATTAGCTCATCCGGTTCATGGGCAAAATAGGGCAGCGCGCCTGTTAATTCGCCTTGAGGAT
>CALZIO010000041.1 GCA_945787785.1 uncultured Chromatiaceae bacterium | reverse complement strand
TTTTAAAGTGAACACGCAAACAATCGTTATGATCGTAGCGTGGGAATTACGTCCAATTCTTGCCAAATCGCATGACGAATAATTTGGCAAATTGTACGATGGTAATTTGGAGCGCTACAGTGGGCATGATGCGTGACTGTTCGTCCGTTAGATTCACTTGGTCTTTGGGTTGAGGGCCTGCTTCTGGGGGGACGGGCTTTCTACCACGCGCCTTTTTCCCGCTCTCTTTTTCATAGGCTTCGCGTTTAGCAGTTTTCGCCTCATACTCCGCTTGCTCTCGCTCGAAACCGATTTGCGCTCGTCTCTGGATTTCGTTCTTTGCTTGTTCAATCGCCGCCAACCGTGTTTCTCGGCGCTTCAGCTCTTCGGGGATGTTCAGCTCTTCTGGGACTGAACGCTGGTCAGCGTCTTCGGCAAGACGCATCAGTTCCTCTACTTCGCCTTTGAGCTGTGCTTCTAACTTGTTTGCATGCCCCCAGCTCAACGCTTTGTGTTTGCTGGCATTGGCTTTAATCTTTGTTCCATCAAGGCTGACATTCCCCAGCTTCAACAGCCCCATCGCCTCTGCCACTAATAGGATTTCTACGAACAACGCCTCCAGTTCTTTCAGAAGCGCTTCCTGAACGTTGATATCGTGTCATGATCAGGGTGCGTATTGGCACAGATATACCGGAATGCAATGGAATCATAGCTTGCTTTTTCCAACTTGCGACTAGAAAACACGCCTGTGGCATAACCGTAAAACAGTAACGCGACTAACATTGACGGATGGTAGGGTTTAGAGCCCTTGCCGGAATAGGCGGCAGAGAGGTGATTTAAATCCAAACCGTCAACGATCTCTGCGACAAATCGCGCCAAGTGTCCAGCCGGCAAATAGTCTTGAACGCTGGGCGGGAAAATGTAGGGGGTATCTCGGTCTAACGGTACAAATTTAACGGCCATTCGATTTCTCTTGGTTTGCTTCCTTGTTTATATGGCTATTTTACCTTAGACGCGGGCGCTAAGTCCGACAGACTCCTAGCATATCCATTTTAACGACATCAAGTCCATCGCGGAAAAAGAGGTTTCCGTTCGGAAGCTGTAGCATAGAGTTTGCACCGAGTGGCGAATACCACACCACTTCACCGGCACTATCAACAATGATTGCGTAAGTTTCACCTGCTACGTTTCGGCCGCGGGAAAATTTATCCAACAAGGTAAATCCCGGTTCCATCTTCTCTGGCTTACTCACAAGGAGCCGCAGGCTGGGAAAATCCATCGGCAACGGTTCGGTAGCGGCTTGCAAGGGCTGAAGAACTAGAGTGTTAGTCAGCTGATCATAGAGTGTGATCACAACCTCATAGTTGCTATCCGGCTTTAAACCCAATATCGGCAGACTGTGTTGCATCTGATACTCCGAAAACTTGATAACCCACGTACCCGCATTGTCACTGATGTTGACTTCGGCACGCACTGGTACGGTCTCAAGCTCAACAACGCCTGCTAAAGGTGTTACATCGTTCGGGTCCATGGTCAAATTTGGCCCAAGCGTGACTTGAATTGGATCCGCGACTAGGTTGGCACCGTCTGTTGCGGAGATGGCAACTACGGGATATAGCACCCATAGAACGATAAAACTGCAAATCCATTGTTTTTTCATTTTTCCCTTCCTCCCTTTGTCAAACACACGAATTATTCTAAACATAACGTGGTTTGTGCATAGCGAATCAGACCAGCTTCGATAGTTTTCACCTTACTCTCTAACTTTTTCAGCAGTATCCTTGTGTTAAAATCAGGTCTAAATTAGTCTTCATACTTCACGGCAAAACTGCACAATTCGTTTTGCCAAAATGAGAAGCAAATACGCTCAGGTCTGAACCGTCTACGTCATTATCATTATCAAAGTCGCCTTCACATATTGGTCCACTGTTGCAGTTCGTACGCCCAAAGTCAGCAGATAAGACACTCAGGTCTGAACCATCCACATCGCCATCATTGTCTAAATCACTGCCATCACAGTCGCAGGCATCCCCTATCTCGTCATCATCTGAATCGGCTTGATCGCCATTTGCGACATTTGGACAATTGTCGAGATTGTCGGCAACCTCGTCGTCGTCACTATCCGGGACCCCGAAACCGAGTCCCGACTTGATCCAGGCGTCAATTAGCGCTGTCCCTTGGGGGTCTACTAGCCTGGTACCAAGAGGCGGCATGCGGCCAAGATCCAAAGTATGTATTCGATAGGAGATAATTGATTTTTCTGGATGTCCGGGTAATAACAGCCGCGCATCGGCAATGCCAAAGTCGCCTTGTGTCGGCGGTTCGTTTAACGCCCCAATCTCTAGACCTGGAGTTGTATAGCGAAAATCTTCCGGTCCTCGCCCCGGCCCGTCCGGGCGATGACACATAGAACAATTCGCGTGAAGGTAAGCTCTGGCACGAAGATCGAGCGGTTTGCTTTCGTCTGTAATTGGCGGCAATGCCGGCAACTCGTCCACGGCTGCGGGCAACTCCGCGTCGAAGAGCCCAATGTGTGCCAGTGTTGCTAACTGGTTGGCTGTCCTACCCGTGCTTGGATAGGTCAATGGGCCGTTCAACTGAGCTGTCTCCGGCCCTAGGCTGCGGCCAGCAACATCAGTGTGACATTGCAAACACTGGCTGCGACTTGGATAGCTCCACGTTTGACCATTGATTACTTTCGTCTTGCCAGCAGGTAACAATGTTGCATCTGTTTGTTCATCGTTCCACTCATAGCTGTATCCAGCCCATTCGCCGTCGTTATGAAGTATCATGTGCCGCGTTTCAATCAGTTTGTTGGCAACTCGAAAATTCTTCACTAGTACGGTGCCAATCGGAAACTCCCAATCGCCATCATCGCCAATGTGGATTTTTGGATCCACCGTCGCCCAATCCGGCAATGCCATCCAACGTTCTTTAGCCGCCCCGTCTGACCAAAGGGGCACATTGACGTCATAAGGGATGAGACCGGCCGCGGGTTTCGTAGGATCGTTTGGATCAACACAGCCTGTGTCGGACAGCTTTTGTGGAAAAACATTAGGCACAGGTTCCCCGGCCTTGACGAGACGAGAAATTGGGGCTGCACCTCCCCCAAGTAATACGTATAGCTCACCGTCATTACCTTGCGCAAAAGACATCACCCGTTTATTGGCGGAGAGCAATAGTTTTGGCATGGGATTGCCTTGGAGATCATATTCAATCGCCCATATTTCTCCATTTCCACCATCACCAAAGATATATGTCCCTCGTAAATTGGGGATCGCTGTACCTCTATATACAAAGCCACCAACGACATATGCGAGACCTCTACCCTCGTGAGAATATTCGACAACTGGGTCTATCAACCCTGCGGTGCTACAGAGATTTATTTCTAAACAATGTGCACCTTCGCGAATCGGCCAGCCGTAATTTCCGCCTTTTCCCACCAGGTTTACTTCTTCCCAGCTGTTAAAGCCCACATCGCCAAGCCAGAGTTCATCTGTTTGGGTGTCGAAACTAAAGCGCCAAGGATTGCGAAAACCCCAGGCGTAGATTTCGGGTCGTCCACCCCCAGAAGCGAAGGGATTGTCGGGGGGGATACTGTAAGGAGTTCCGTTATCGACATCGAGGCGAAGTATCTTTCCAAGTAAGACATTAGTGTTCTGTGCGTTCGGGCCTCGTCCGTTATCCCCCACGCCGATATAGAGGTAGCCATCCTTACCAAAAGCCATATTGCCAGCGACATGAAACTGTAATCTTAGATTGTGACTCAACAGCACTTTCTCCGAACCCGGATCAAGTGTCATTCCACCATCATTGCTAGTGAAGCGAGATACACGTATGGCAGGCGGGTCCCCGGGTGTCGTGTAGTATAAAAAAACGTGACCGTTGCGCTCAAAATCTGGGTGGAAGGCGATACCAAGAAGGCCGAACTCGGCAAAGCTGCCATCCGTCCACGTCGTTGTAACCCGATCTCGAATATCGATGAAAGTACCCAAAGTGGAAAATGTATTACCAGCTTGATAAGCCTTTACTAAACCCGATATAAATACAATCAACCAACGTGAGTCATCGTTGGGGGCTTGTACCATTGCTACTGGGACGTCTCCGGGGGACAGGACTTGCTCAAGTTCGACGGATGCACCTGTGGGCGGGCGTTCAGGCGCGATGCAGGTTAGATTCGTTGGGCGTTCGTCAAGACCAAATTGGGCTACAGAATTATCTGAGCCTGAAGTGGCGTAGGTTGGGGAAGGATAGACTAATCCAAGGTAGACTGAGAAGACAAATATGGAGATGGAAATAAATCTTGCGGCCTTCATTGTTGTATACCCTCCTTAGTGACTTATTGTTATGAATTTCTTATGAGTGCATCCACGGCTAATCAACTTGTGTCCAAATATTGCCTTCTCAATTAAAGAAAGTTAGCGGAACACCTTACGTCTACCTCAAAAAGAATAGGTAATCAAGTCACCCTTGTAAAGGGAAAAACATGATCCCATGTAGGTGCCACAACTAACGGACGAAACAGTCGAGTGCAAAGCCGCGCACTCTATTAAGAGCACTGGGTGTGGCCACGCAGGCTCTGCAATGATTAATTAGTTCAGGGCCAAACTGCACAATTCGTTTTGCCAAAATGAAAAGAAAATATTCTCAGGTCTGAACCGTCCACGTCATTATCATTATCAAAGTCGCCTTCACATATTGGTCCACTGCTGCAGTTCGTACGCCCAAAGTCAGCAGAAAAGATTCTCAGGTCTGAGCCATCCACATCACCATCATTGTCTAAATCACTGCCATCACAATTGCAGGCATCGCCTATCCCGTCATCATTGGTCAGGTTGAAGGGCACGCTAACCGGTGTGCGGGCAGCGCCAATTAAAATTGTTGCTTCCTCAGGCACACTTAGATCAAAACAGACCTCGGCTCCCTCTGGAAAGGCGAAGTCGATGCCGTCATCCCAGCCATTGAACATGCCAATATCAAAATGAATAGCGCTCGGATCACTGTTGTCCAGGATGTCATCGCTTTCCAGTAAATAGGGAGTGACATAGGAGAAGGATTGATCGGCGCTCATGGTGCCAATGTATTTTGTCCAACCACCGCCAGTCGTGGCACGTAAGCGCCAGGAGTGATCCGGTTCGCGCCATAAGAAGATGGCTTTGTCCACATTGGGGTTGTAATTGGGGGCGCCGTCGGGATCGATTGTGATGCGGGCGTTGGGGCCCACGAACATGCGGTGCCGAAACATATCAGGGTGGCGGTTACCTTCGCCGTCAGCACCGTCCGGGTACTGGCTTGGGTAGTCAGCGTCGATAGCCGCGATGCGTGCCACGAAGTCACCTACCAGGCTCGACGGCGAAGGCCCGACGGCGGTGTAAGCAGCAAAGTGGTGAAACAGATCGCCGTCGCCAGTAGCGGTATCGACAGTCAGCGCATAGGTCTGGCCCGGGTGGAGCTTAATGGCTTGCGGTAAGTCCACGTAGCGGAACTCGCCCTTGAGGTGGCTGTTCTCGTTGGTCACGACGACAGAGGCCAAGAGTGCCTGCGTGGCACCATCGAACAGCCGCACGGTGTGATCCGCCAGCAGTCCATCGGGGAACCCCACTGTCTGGCCATCGCTTCGAGTGGCCGTTTCTTGGTTGGTTAAATCCTCGGCGGCATCGTCCCACATCCCGAGGCTCCGGAGTGTGACGGGATAATCACCCACCCTGAACTCAAAGCCGATCGCCCCGCTGCGGTTGTTGCGCAGGTCTACCCCGCCGTCGGTATGCAGAATCTGACCAGAACCGAGTCCAAGGTCGCGGCTATAGCCCTGGTTGTGGAAGCGCAGTAGTCGCTCGGCCAGGGTGGTGACCCGGGCCTGCTGCTCTGGCGCCAGCAACAGGTTGTTGTCTTGGTGCAGGTCGGTATCAAGGTCGAACAGCTTGATCGGCACTGCCCGCCCTTGATCGGCACCACTCAGCCTGTCGTGGTTGACCAGTTTGCCGTCAATCATCATCACATACGGGTGGTCCCGGATGGCCAGGAGCGAATCGTCGGGTAGGTCATTCGCCGCCTTGCTGTCGTCATGGCTCACCAACGTGTGGGACCGTTGGAACTGCGAGCCGGACACTTGGCCCAGCAGGGCGGGCAGCACGTTAGCGCTGTCCCCGGCCTCGTCCGGCCCCATTGTATGACCAAGCAATGCGGCAAAACTGGCGTAGAGGTCCACCTGGCCAAAGTTAGCGCGGTTAACCGCTCCACCCGGCACGCCGCCGTCCGGCCAGGCGACGATGAAGGGCGCCCGGTGGCCGCCTCGTAGAGCGACGTTTTAGTACCCCGCAAACCGCCAGTTTCGCTACCTCCTCGGCCGTTGTCGCTGGTGAAAATAAACAGGGTACTCTCGCGCAGGGGCCGGCCCGTACGCGGGTCGTTCAATGCCACCAGCTTGTCGAGCAGCAGGCCCACCGCCAGGTCATTCTCGTAAACCATATCCTCGCGCTTACGGGCATCACTGCCATCGCTGAAGCGGGCCTGGTTAAGGATGGGGAACTGTTTCCCCTGAACGACGATCTGCGCGGCCGGGTCGTGGGGCGCGTGATTGGCGTTGGGCGTGTAGTAGAGAAAGAAAGGTGCTCCGTTGCCGTCGGCCACATGTGCGTCAATGTAGTCCAGCACCTTGTTGAGTAACTGCTCGCCGATGCCTTGCTGATCCCAGCCGGCCACGCCCGGTCCGACGCTACGCACCCCCTGCTGGGACGGCGCCCCGTTCCAGGTGGGCACACCCACGAAGGAGTTGTTCTCGATAAAAGATTTGAGCGAATACGCCTTGTCAATATAGAAATTCCCACCCAAGCCAAAAAAGTAGTCGAAACCGTGGACCAACGGGCCATCCACAATACTAGTCACATAGCCCCCACCGGGAGCCACCCCAACCTGAACCTTGTTCCAGTTGGCCTCATTACCCGTAGTGATGACCGTCGGCTGGCCGTCGCTGCCCATCCAAGTGAAGCCCAGGTGCCACTTACCGAACGCCACGGTGCGGTAACCATTCTGGCGTAGAAGGGTGGCCAGGGTTGGACGTCCTGGCGAAATTATAGGCTGAGCGGCCCAGTCTCCGATTACCTTGTGTTTATTGTAAGTCCGCCAAGGGTAGCGTCCGGTGAGCATGGCGTAGCGGCTGGGGGAACACATGGAAGAAGCGGTATGCACATCGGTGAACAAGACCCCCTGGGCGGCAAGGCGCTCCAGGTTTGGTGTGAGCAATGTCTTGGTGATCGGGGCTGAGGCCGGCCCAAGTGTCTGGCCAAGGTACGGACTGGCATCGCCAATGCCCATGTCGTCCACCATCATCACGATGATGTTTGGTGGTACCTGTATGTTTGGTGGCACCTGCGCTTGCTGAAGCGAAACGTCTGTCGCACCTGAATACTTGGCGACGAAAAGACATAACAAACAAATCACCGGCAACTTAATTAATTGCATGGGCTAAAGTCGCTAAGTTTGAAGGGTTCAGAAACTTGTGTGCGGGAAGCACCAACTAAAATGGTTGCATCACCAGACGCACTCAGATCAAAACAGACGTCGGCACCACTTGGAAAGGTGAAGTCGATGCCGTCTTGCCAACCATTGATCATGCGAATGTCAAAGAGGACGAGGTTTGGATTGCTGTTATCCAGGCTATCATCACTTTCCAGTAAATACGGCGTGACATAGGAAAATGGTTGATCGGCGCTTATGTTGCCAATGTACTTGGTAAAACCACCACCGGCCGTGGCGCGCAAGCGCCAGGAATCATCGGATTCGCGCCACAAGAAGATAGCTTCGTCCACATTGGGGTTGTAAATAGGTGCGCCGTCAGGGTCGATACCCGGCCCGGTGGGCTCACAGGGGCCGAAATTGGTCAGGTTGAAGGGCACGCTAACCGGTGTGCGGGCAGCGCCAATTAAAATTGTTGCTTCCTCAGGCACACTTAGATCAAAACAGACCTCGGCTCCCTCTGGAAAGGCGAAGTCGATGCCGTCATCCCAGCCATTGAACATGCCAATATCAAAATGAATAGCGCTCGGATCACTGTTGTCCAGGATGTCATCGCTTTCCAGTAAATACGGAGTGACATAGGAGAAGGATTGATCGGTGGTCATGGTGCCGATGTAATTTGTCCAACCGCCGCCAGTCGTGGCACGTAAGCGCCAGGAGTGATCCGGTTCGCGCCATAAGAAGATGGCTTTGTCCACATTGGGATCATAATTGGGGGCGCCGTCGGGATCGATTGTGATGCGGGCGTTGGGGCCCACGAACATGCGGTGCCGAAACATATCGGGGTGGCGGTTACCTACGCCATCAGCGCCGCCTGGGTACTGGCTTGGGTAGTCAGCGTCGATAGCCGCGATGCGTGCCACGAAGTCACCTACCAAGTTCGACGGCGAAGGCCCAACCGCACTATAGGCAGCAAAGTGGTGGAACAGGTCGCCGTCGCCAGGGGTGGTATCCACAGTCAAGGCATAGGTCTGGCCTGTGTTGAGCTTGATGGCTTGCGGCAAGTCCACGTAACGGAACTCGCCCTTGAGGTAGCTGCTCTGGTTGTTCACAACTACTGACGCTATAAGTGCCTGCGTGGCACCATCGAACAGCCGCACGGTGTGGTCCGCCACCAGCCCATCAGGGAGCCCCACTGTCTGCCCATCACTTCGAGTGGCCGTTTCTTGGTTGGTTAAATCCTCGGCGGCATCGTCCCACATCCCGAGGCTCCGGAGTGTGACGGGATAATCACCCACCCTGAACTCAAAGCCGATCGCCCCACTGCGGTTGTTGCGCAGGTCTACCCCGCCGTCGGTATGCAGGATCTGACCAGCGCCGAGTCCAAGGTCGCGGCTGTAACCCTGATTATGGAAACGCAGCAGACGCTCGGCCAGGGTGGTCACCCGGGTCTGGTGCTCAGGTGCCTGCAACAGGTTGGTGTCTTGATGCAGGTCGGCGTCGAGGTCGAATAGTTTGATCGGCACTGCCTGGCCTTGGTCGACGCCACTGAGCCTGTTGCGGTTGACCAGTTTGCCATTGATCATCATGACATAAGAATGATCACGGATGGCCAGGAGCGCATCGTCGGGCAGGTCGTTAATACGTAGGTCATCATGGCTCACCAACGCGCGGGACCGTTGGAACTGCGAGCCGGGCACTTGGCCCAGCAGGGCGGGCAGCACGTTAGCACTGTCCTCGGCCTCGTCCGGCCCCATTGTATGACCAAGCAATGCGGCAAAACTGGCGTAGAGATCCACCTGGCCAAAGTTGGCGCTATTGACCGCCCCACCCGGCACGCCGCCGTTAGGCCAGACAACAATAAAGGGCACACGGTGCCCGCCCTCATAGAGAGATGCCTTAGCATCCCGCAATCCGCCAGAGCTGATGCCGAGCTGGTCGGCGCCGTTGTCGCTGGTGAAGATGATCAGTGTACTCTCGCGCAGGGGCCGACCCGTGCGTGGGTCGTTCACCTCCGTCAGTTTGTCGAGAAGCAGGCCCACCGCCAGGTCATTCTCGTAAACCATGTCCTCGTGCGCTCCGGCATCACTGCCGTCGCTGAAGCGGGCCTGGTCGCGGATGGGGAACTGCTCCCCCTGCACGATGATCTCCTCGGCCGGATCGTAGGGCGCGTGGTTGGCGTTGGGCACATAGTACAAGAAGAAAGGAGCTGTGTTGCTATCTGCCACGTGCGCGTCGATATAGTCCAGCACCTTGTTAATATAGTGCTCACCGATACGCTGCTGGTCCCAGTCCGCCACCCCAGGCCCGACACTCTCAATCCCCTGCTGGGGCGGCGCTCCGTTCCAGGTGGGCACACCCATGAACGAATTATTCTCGATGAAAGCTTTAGCGCTATTAAAAATATCGCTGTAGAAGTTCGCGTCTAATCCAAAAAAGTCATCGAAACCGTGAGCCAACGGACCGTCCACAATACTGGTGACATAACCCCCGCCGGGAGCCTCGCCGACCCGCACCTTATTCCAGTTGGCCTCGGTGGCCCCATTGATGACCGTCGGCTGGCCGTCGCTGCCCATCATGGTCAAGCCCAGGTGCCATTTGCCGAACGCCGCGGTGCGGTAGCCATGCTGGCGTAGAAGGGTGGCCAGGATTGGGCGCTCAGGGCTGATCATGGGTCGGGAGCCCCATCCTCCGATCACGAAGTGCTTCTTGTAGCTCCGCCAGGGATAGCGGCCGGTGAGCATAGCGTAGCGACTGGGGGAACACATGGAAGAAGCGGTGTGTACGTCGGTGAACAACATGCCCTGTGCGGCGAGACGCTCCAGATTCGGCGTCAACAGTGTTTTGGTGATCGGGACTGCGCTCGGCCCAAGTGCTTTGCCGAGGTACGGACTGGCATCGCCAATGCCCATGTCGTCCGCCATCATCACGATGATGTTTGGTGGTACCTGCGCTTGCGGCGGCGAAACGACCGCCGCGCCTGAGAGCTTGGCTACAAACAGCGATAGGAGGCAGATCACCGACAGCTTAATAATCCTTTGTCCCATCCATGGCTCCCCATCTTGCTGATCTCGTGGATCTCTAGGCCCCTAGAAGAAGTGACTTTCAATTTAAGTTCAATTACCTCCGGCAAAGCCTGAAGGTTAATTTGGCTACACCTTCCTTAATCCCTATGAACGTCTCTACCATCCTGAAATATCGAGTGGTAGTTGAGAAATCGGCCACTTCCCTTGACCAATATGCACTAGCTTGGCCGCGTCCTCTGTATTCTCATCGAGCTGCACTTCTACGTGTGCACCCTCTGGAAACTGAAAGTCAATGCCATCCTGCCAACCATCCACCATTTGAAAATCGAATTCGATACGTCGTCCGTCTA
The DNA here is from genome assembly GCA_945787785.1 of uncultured Chromatiaceae bacterium. Lineage (GTDB taxonomy): Bacteria > Pseudomonadota > Gammaproteobacteria > Tenderiales > Tenderiaceae > Tenderia. Next base: position 14,725 of record CALZIO010000041.1, on the reverse strand, counting down.
TGACGTTCAGCACATCTTGAGATTCTAGTTGCACGCCGCTTACATTCGAAGCGGGCAAGTCAGCCGTAATCACACCGCGGTAGCGCGCATAGCCACCCCCCGCGGTAGCGCGCAAATGCCAAACACCAACGTCATCCTTCCATAGGAAGAGTCCCTTATTATCCATAGCACTATAATCAAGATCTCCGTAGGGTTCCAGCATGGGCAACACGTATGCATTCGGTAGCCCAATGTCATTGGGTACGCCAAAATCTTTAACGCTAGGATTGACGTAGTAAGGTAGAAACATCTCATCTTGCCGGTAGTTAAAACCAATAGAAGCCCCAGGTTGCCATACGACATCTAGCCCGTCCCACCAGGAACCGACCCCGCCGTTAAGCTCAACATAATAATCTGTCTGTTGTAGGACATCGTGCCCCTCCAACCCCACTGGTGATACATTGGAAAGTCGAAATGGTGAAAATAGAGAGAACTGCGTAGTATGCCAGTCTTCACCTCCGCTAATTCGTGAAATGATGTTCATGTTATCGTAGCCAATAAATAAACCAAGATCGCTTCCGGGCTGAAACTCCTGTGGACGTGGCACAGCATCTAGATCCACGATCCAACCGACAGGATCAAGTGGAGCACCAAGTTCACCAACGTGCAAATGCCTTGGGTTTCGTTCGCCATTTCTTTCCACCGCAATTAGCGCTTTCGATCGCGGCGGCAAGGTAAAATCGATACCATCTTCTTGACTAGATACTCGGGCTGTTAGCGCAAAGCTATTTTCCTTGATATCCAAAACATCATAGCGCTCGAGCGAGTAAGGTGTGACTGTCGACAATCGTTTATTGGCCATAAGCTGAACATCAAAGACGGACAACGTTCCTTGACCATTGACACGCAGGTGGTAAGGACCATCAAACGTCTCCTTCCATAGGAAAACCCCTTCGTCTGCGCCGAGCTGGTAGTTCGGCCGTTTCAGCAAATCGGGCTGTTTTTGCACGTTAGCCGGTGTACCAAAACGCTGCACCCCCATTTTATTCGCTACATAGGTGCCGCCAATGCCATCGCTGGCAAGTGCGATAATCTTATTAGACAGGGTTGGTTCGTCAACCATCAACCATTCGGTAATATAGTTGCCTTCGGCGTCAAATTTCAGAACACGGCCAGAGAAATCATCCCCCACGTAGACATCTCCGTGTTTGTCCACAGCCAATCCCCTTGGCCGACGGAATTCCCCTTGACCCGTACCCCGTATTCCCCACTTATGTATATAGGTCCCATCAAGTGCAAACACTTTAACGCGAGCATTCTCACTGTCTGCGATATAAAGGCGATTGTTGGGCCCGATTGCAATTCCCCATGGTCTTCTAAATAGCCCATTGTCTATTCCTTTGCCGCCAATAATCACCTCATCGCCAGTCTCCCTGTCGATCTTTACGACTCTGTGTTCCGTTTCACGGCTAAAGAAGATGTCCCCATTACTGGCAACAGCCATGCCTTTGGCGCAACGACTAAACGAACAGCCGCTTGGTATATACTTAGGCCCGCCCCATCGCTTAATGAAAGCACCGAATCTGTCAAACATCGACACGTGGTCACAATCCGCAACGTACACATTATCGTTGGGGTCAATAGCTAGTATGCGGGGAAAATTGAATTCACCATCCTCTCTGCCGCGTTGGCCCCATGCCAGAAGAAAGTTACCGGCGCTATCAAATTTAGTAATGCGATTATTGAATGCGTCGGAAATATAGACACCACCATAAGAATCCACGGCCAGCCCGGATAAGCGTGCAGCGGCGCCAAATCCCGTGTCAGTCCCAGTGATGCTGCTAATATAGCCAAGATTGTTATCAAACTGTTGGATATTATGACCGTGATAATTGGCTACCCAGACGTTGCCAAATCGATCAACATCAAGCCCATGTGGCTGAATAAACAAACTCGAACCCTGCCCTTTACTACCCACTGTTTTCAGCAGAACGCCATTGGGATCAAACTTGATTACGCGGTTGTTATGCCTATCCGTAACAAAAAGGTTTTCATCTGCATCTAGAGCAACGGATGCAGGAAAATCTAAGCTTACTGCACCATCGGCTCCAATTATCTGTATGACGTTCCCGTCGGGATCAAACTTTTTGATTTGACTGAAGTGTGTTGCAACATAGACATGGCCATCGGTTGTGATCGTGGCGTCCGCCGGCAAGCGCAAGGTTCCCGGGCCACCCATGGACATGACAAAGTTACCTTCCAGATCGAAGATTTCAACGGTATTTGTCAGCTTGCTCGCCACCACCAGCCGACTGCTGCCGTTAGTTCCTATACCCCACGCTGTGGCTGGCCATGATTTGAGGCGATTCCCGTCCTTATCAAATTTTACAATTTTAGCGCCAGTAGGGTCTGTGGATATATTGCTGCGCGCAGAATCCGATACATAGATGTTACCGGCATTATCAACGGTAAGTGTACGTGCAGATCTAAAGCCGTGAGCACGGTCGACGGGGATTTCTAATGTGATGTTTCTGTTTTGATCATATCTACGCACACGTTTATGATAAAAATCTAGCACATGAACATTACCCGCACTATCGACGGCGATATCTACCGGTACAAGTTCTGGTGGATTAAAGCCATAGACCCCGATAAACTTATCAAATTGGGGGGGTACTTCGATATCACCAAAGCTTACTTGGCTCACGAATAAGAGTAAGAGAGAGATAAGCATCACAAGGTGGTTAGTGCCTGATCTTCCACCTAGCCAACGCATAGAGTGGATCCGGTCTCTGCGTCTAAACAACATCGATTTATTCTCCATTATCAACCGGAAGCGTCTTGGTAATCGGGGCCGCGCTCGGCCCAAGTGTCTTGCCGAGGTACGGACTGGCATCGCCAATGCCCATGTCGTCCACCATCATCACGATGATGTTTGGTGGCATCTGTACTTTTGGCGGCGAAACGTCCGCCGCACCTGAGAGCTTGGCTACAAACAGCGATAGGAGGCAGACCACCAACAGCTTAACCCTTTGTCCCATCCATGCCCCCATCTCCGCTGATCTCGTGGATCTCTAGGACCCTAGAAGAAGTGACTTTCAATTTAAGTTCAATTACCTCCGGCAAAGCCTGAAGGTTAATTTGGCTACACCTTCCTTAATCCCTATGAACGTCTCTACCATCCTGAAATATCGAGTGGTAGTTGAGAAATCGGCCACTTCCCTTGACCAATATGCACTAGCTTGGCCGCGTCCTCTGTATTCTCATCGAGCTGCACTTCTACGTGTGCACCCTCTGGAAACTGAAAGTCAATGCCATCCTGCCAACCATCCACCATTTGTAAGTCGAATTCGATTTGTCGTCCGTCTATGACGTTCAGCACATCTTGAGATTCTAGTTGCACGCCGGCTACATTCGAAGCGGGCAAGTCAGCCGTAATCACACCGCGGTAGCGTGCAAAGCCACCCCCCGCGGTAGCGCGCAAATGCCAAACACCAACGTCATCCTTCCATAGGAAGAGTCCCTTATTGACCATGGCACTATAATCAGGCTCGCCGTAGGGTTCCAGCATGGGCAACACGTATGCATTCGGTAGCCCAAGGTCATTGGGCACGCCAAAATCTTTTACAGTAGGATTGACGTAGTAAGGTAGAAACACATCATCTTGCCGGTAGTTAAAACCTATTGTGGCTCCAGATTGCCATACAACATCTAGCCCGTCCCACCAGGGACCGACCCCGCCGTTAAGCTCAACATAATAATCTGTCTGTTGCAGGACATCGTGCCCCTCCAACCCCACTGGTAATATGTTGGAAAGCTGAAATGGCGAAAATAGGGAGAGCTGCGTAGTATGCCAGTCTTCACCTCCGCTAATTCGTGAAATGATGTTCATACCATCGTGGCCAATAAATAAACCGATATCGCTTCCGGGCTGAAACTCCTGTGGACTTGGTAGTGCATCTTGATCCACGATCCAACCCACTGGATCAAGTGGAGCACCAAGTTCACCAACGTGCAAATGCCCAGGGTTTCGTTCGCCATTTCTTTCCACCGCAATCAGCGCTTTCGATCGCGGCGGCAAGGTAAAATCGATACCATCTTCTTGACTAGATACTCGGGCTGTTAGCGCATAGCCATTTTCCTTGATATCCAAAACATCATAGCGCTCGAGCGAGTAAGGTGTGACTGTCGACAATCGTTTATTGGCCATAAGTTGAACATCAAAGACGGACAACGTTCCTTGACCATTGACACGCAGGTGGTAAGGACCATCAAACGTCTCCTTCCATAGGAAAACCCCTTCGTCTGCGCCGAGCTGGTAGTTCGGCCGTTTCAGCAAATCGGGCTGTTTTTGCACGTTAGCCGGTGTACCAAAACGCTGCACCCCCATTTTATTCGCTACATAGGTGCCGCCAACGTCATCCGTGGCAAGTGCGATGATCTTCCAAGACAGTGTTGGTTCATCAATTGTCCATTCGGTACTATAATTACCCTCGGCGTCGAATTTCTGAATTCGGCCAGAGATATCATCCCCCACGTAGACATCTCCGCGTTTGTCCACGGCCAACCCCTTGGGTCGACGGAATTCCCCTTGACCCGTACCCCGTATTCCCCACTTATGTATATAGGTCCCATCAAGTGCTAACACTTGAACGCGAGCATTCTCACTGTCTGCAATATAAAGGCGATTGTTGGGCCCGATTGCAACGCCCCATGGTCTGTTAAATTTTCCATCGTCTGAACCTTTGCCGCCAATAAACGCCTCATCGCCAGTCTCCCTGTCGATCTTAACGACGCCGTGTTCCGATTCACTAGTAAAGAAAATGTCCCCATTACTGGCAACAGCCATGCCTTTGGCACAACGACTGAACGAACAGCCGCTTGGTTTAATCCTAGGTCCGCCCCATCGCTTAATGAAGATGCCGAATCTGTCAAACATTGACACGTGGTCACAATCAGCGACGTACACGTTATCGTTGGTATCGACAGCCAGTGCGCGGGGAAAATTGAATTCCCCGTTTTCATTACCGCGTTGGCCCCATGCCAGAATAAAGTTACCGGCGCTATCAAATTTAGTAATGCGATTATTGAATTCGTCGGAAATATAGACGCCACCATAAGAATCCACGCTCAGTCCGGACAAGCGTGCAGCGGCCCCAAAACCCGTGTCAGTTCCGGTGATGCTGCTAATATAGCCAAGGTTATTATCAAACTGTTGGATATTATGACCGTGATAATTGGCTACCCAAACGTTGCCGGATGGATCAACATCAAGTCCAAGCGGCTGAATAAACAAACTCGGACCATGGCCTTTGTCACCCACCGTTTTCAGCAAGACACCATTGTGATCAAATTTCATTACACGGTTGTTATGCCTATCCGTAACAAAAAGGTTTTCATCTGCATCTAGAGCAACGGATGCAGGAAAATCTAAGCTTACTGCACCATCGGCTCCAATTATCTGTATGACGTTCCCGTCGGGATCAAACTTTTTGATTTGACTGAAGTGTGTTGCAACATAGACATGGCCATCGGTTGTGATCGTGGCGTCCGCCGGCAAGCGCAAGGTTCCCGGGCCACCCATGGACATGACAAAGTTACCTTCCAGGTCGAAGATTTCAACGGTATTTGTCACCTTGCTCGCCACCACCAACCGGCTACTGCCATCAGATCCAATACCCCACGCTGTAGCTGGCCAAGATTTGAGGCGATTCCCGTCCTTGTCAAATTTAACAATTTTAGCGCCAGTAGGGTCTGTGGATATATTGCTGCGCGCTGAATCTGATACATAGATGTTACCGGCGTTGTCAACGGTAAGTGCACGTGCAGATATAAAGTCGTGTTCTCTGTCGACAGGTATTTCTAATGTGACATTTCTGTTTTGATCGTATCTACGCACACGCTTATGATAAAAATCAAGCACGTAGACATTACCAGCGCTGTCTACGGCGATGTCCACCGGCACAAACTCTGGTGGATTAAGACCATGGACCCCGATAAACTTATCAAATTGGGGGGGTACTTCGATATCACCGAAACTTACTTGGCTCACGAATAAGAGCAAGAGAGAGATAAGCATCACAAGGTGGTTAGTGCCTGATCTTCCACCTAGCCAATGCATAGAGTTGATCCGGTCTCTGCGTCTAAACAACATCGAATAATCCTCCAATAATGACAATAACAAGCGCCCTACTTCAGTAATAACGGGACCTTTTATCTACGCTATCTTAACTAAACGTAGGTGAGTAATCGCCGCACTACTTTTTTTCCATGACGAATAGAAGCCCTTATTTCCACCTACTCCCACGACCTTAATATTTGTCATTCTTGGGTGGCTTGTATGCATCCGACGAAAACAACCCTCTTCTTGACCTAAAAACAACAGAGGCTTTTATTACCCAAAAAACCAGAATCAGATGGTGAAAGCAAAAAACTGTATTTAGGCGACCCGGAAGATTTTCTTGTTTCGGCTGCCCCCAACTCTACCTTATTGAAATGCCTACCTTTGGCGAACTTTCTCAAATCTCATTTCACCAAAGGCAGGGTTCATAATCAGACTTATGAAAAGAACAATTCCACCCGCAAATAGCAAGGATGTTTTAGTAAGCAAGCCAGTAAAAGAGCCCAAACCTGTCGAACTGTTATTGTTCAAATACTCCGTTGCGCGGGCACTAAAATTAAAATGCTTATTTATATGTACTTCTCCTACCTACGTGGAACCTCCAGTTATGCTTTGCGGAGTTGCAGCATTTTATAAATGGCGAAGACAGCTCAACTCGTTACTCAGCAGTCAATACAAAGGGAAAACTATTCGGCGATTCCATACCGCCTCCGATAAGAACTTGTTCCATCACAGGTTGCGAACCAATGCTTAATCTGAAATTTGCAGTTGCACCAGGCGGTAAGCGAAAATCAATGCCGTCTTGCCATACTGAAGCCAAGCTACTGAATGTCAGTAAAAAATCATCCACAGCATATTCGTCGTTTTGTTCAAAGCTAACCGCCGACACATCAGTTAATGGTGCAGTAGCGGATATCGTACCCGAAAAATGCCTTTGCCATCGGTCACTTGACCAGCGCAAGTGCCAGCCCCCATCAATCTCGTTTTGCCACAAATAATAAGCCGTGTTTTGTCCAGCCTCGTATATAGGCTCTCCACTGCTAGGAATATTAGATATCTGCGATAAAGAATCAGACAACAGGTAGAACGGCGACTTAGTTGGGCTAGCCGACTCAGAACCGATGCTTACGTGTCCCCCATCGGATGCATCATCTATTCTCAAATAAAATCCCACGGCCGCACCAGGGCTCACAAAGAAATCAACGCCATCCTCTCCAACACTTACTATAGCTTCGATATCCAAGCGAGTTGAAGTCACGTTGATTTGGTCATTACTTTCAAAACTGAAAGGTGATACTTTTGCAAATCCGCCATTATGGCTAACAAGAGTGGCTTTATAATTGTGCTGAGCACCATCACTCGACCAGCGAAGATGCCATTCCCCATCATCCTCATCCTGCCAAACAAAATAACCGAGCGACTCTCCAATGCCATAACTCGGCTTTCCAGTTGGCACAATTTTTAATGGCTCTACAAATTTTTGTATCCTGGCATTGTTTCTTTCAGCAACGTAAACAGAACCATCACTTCCGACAGTAATACCAAAAATCCGATCAAATTCACCCAGGTCTTGTCCAAATTGCCCCCACTCAAATTTGAAATTTCCCTCGAAATCATAGGCGAGCATACGGTTGCCATCGCCCACGTATAAAAACCCTCGATCGAAGTCTGATGCAAGAGCAAATGGTTTGCCTATGCGCGTATCACCAGTGACCTTTCCCCACTGTGATATAAATGCTCCGTTCTCTGAAAATCTCTGAATTCTCTTATTTGTGGTATCTGCCACATAGAGACTTCCGTCCGGGCCCAGAGCGACACCATTTGGACTATTTTTACCAAACATTCTAGGACCAACGCCTAACCCACCCCATCTGTTTATAATATCAGTCGTCATTGCGTCATATACAACAACCGCACTGTTACCTGTACTAGCCTGGAAAAGATTAAAGTCAGTGGATACGGCGAGCCCAAATGAACGATGTCGAGCGCCGATTGGACGTGGATACCTTACAATGAAAGTACCATCCTGTTTTAAACGCCGGACGAAGTCATCACCCGAGACGTAAAGATCACCATTCACGTCTGATGTGATAGTCCTTGGAAAATTAAATGCTTCTAATCCTTGCCCACGCTCACCAAAATCATAAAGATAATCCCCCGTAAAAGCGTTAAACACCTGAATTCTTTGATTCCAACGATCAGCTGCAAACAGCTTATCATCAACAATAGTAACACCTGTGGCATCTGAAAATTCTCCTGGGCCACTTAGCTCCCCTTGCCAGCGTTCCAATAAATTACCATCGTTATCGAAGTGCTGAATGTCATGACCATGATATCCTGCAACCCAAACGGTGTCGTCAGGCGCAACAGCAAGACCCTGATGTTCTATAAATTGGCCAGCGTCATTACCTTTCATACCCCAGGCCGTAATAAAATTACCATTCGAATCGAATTTCTGAACACGATAATTTCTTCTATCGCTGACGAAAACATTACCACTAGAGTCAACTGAGACAGAAACAGGCTTTTTAAAACCTTCCAAGAGTTCTGTTGCTTCACCAGTTCCAATAGTTAACAAGTAATTACCTTGTGCGTCATACTTTTGAACTCTAAAATTCCATGTGTCCGCAACATATATTGATCCATCAGGCGCTACTGCAACGTCAGCAGGCAAATTTAACTGCCCTGGTCCACTGCCTGGTTCTCCAAATCGCATAATCTCATTTCCGCCTGTATCATAGACTGCGATAGCATTTGTCCCAGTTCGGTCTTCCCCAAGCGCGATGTAAATTCGGTCATTCGAGTCGACATCCATAGAGCCTACCCCCCGAAACCCAGTCCACACATCTACTAATTCACCCTTGGCAGAATAAATATGTATGTTTCCAGTGATTTGAGGGTCCGACACATAAATTCTACCTTGTGAGTCTACAGTGATTCCTCGCGCACCACCTACAAATACCGGAGCAGCAACTTGTTGTAGAAGCTCACCATTCTCTGCATATCGTGATGCCGTCCGGTGAAACGGATCGAGGGCGTAGATATCACCTTGGCTATCAACTGCAATATCGACAACGTAAAATGTTGACGGTTTATTTTCACCGATAAAACCGGCTGGTAACAGAGGATTGCCAACTTGTTGTGCAAAAGCTGCTACTAGATACAGATTTGCTACACACGCAAGTAAAAGGTTCGATCCTATTTTGATTCCTTTCATCATTAACCTCCGGACGTTGTTATAATTAAATTACCGAAATAATTTGTTATGATTAAGAAGATTTATTATCGTTATGCCTGTCATCACTTCTCATTATTAATTAGAAGAAATCCGCGACCAAGCTCTTCTTCGCCTTCTCGAGATGAAAGCCCACCAGCAGGCTACTGTCAGAGTCCCGCCAATCTCATCTACTCCAGGCGTTTCTCTTCTCTCTATGTGCTCTCGAATCATCTGCCCACCTAATCCGACAATACTCACACAATACCTCCGGGCCCAAAAATGCCAACTTGTAAAATTCCATTTCAACTATAGATACTCTACTAAGTATCCGAGTTATTGCAAGCACCTAGAGAAAATCTTTTTTATTTTGTGTTACAGCTAAATTACTTTTGTAACTCTTTTCAATTTTAAAGCAGGAGGCAAATAACTTACACAAGGTGTATCCCTATCTGCTCAAGGGCAAGATGATAGTCCGGTCCAATCAGGCCTGGGCATCTGACATCACGTTTGTGCCGATGGAGAAAGGTTTTGCTTATCTGGTGGCCATTATGGATTGGGGCACTCAGTTGGCGTCTATCCAACACAACGGAGGCTGACTTCTGCGTTCAGTCATTGGAAACTGCAATTCAGGACTATGGCTGACCAATACACATGTATATTTGGTCGCATACGATAAATATACCTCGTGCGTCGTCACTGGCTTACTCATCACTACAAGTCCGACAATCAATAAAGGGAAGTTTGGAGCTGAATCTGCGTATGGATACGAGGAACGCTAATGCACTTAAGAATCTTAATTTTATTGGAGGAACCTTACTATATCTGAAAAAACCGTGCCTGCTTGCAGCGTTGCACTTGTACCCTGAAAGGTAAACGGGCTCTAAATGCTTATTTAGAACCCGTTTACGCTTGGACATGACTGGCTTAATCTATTTTTAAAATATGGCCTTTCCGTATTTCAAGATCAAGTTAATCCCAATGAATCAGACATCTCAATAGACATCTCAATAGACATCTCGATATTTTTCCAGCGTAGGAATAACATCATCAGTGAAGTTTGGCTCAACTTTTTCCCAAAAAATATAGTCAAGATGCAACTGTTCCTTACCGAACTTTAGTATTGTTTCAGCCTGAGTCAAGCCTGGCTCAGCAACAACATCTCTGTAATCGTTCGGCTGGACGGCTGTCCCCAATGGCATCGTTCCAGCGTATCGCTCATAATATTTATACGCATTCTTCAGTAACCACTCGTCCTCTGGGAGGATGTCTGGACCGCCGATCCCCGCCCCAACGCGCTGAGCATGAGCCACAACATCAGCAAGATACGCCATATTTTCGTCCAAACCATTTATATATTGTATAACTGTTGTACGTGGAAACGCCTCCTTAGCATAAGTTATTAAGCTAATTAGCCCATCTCTATATGCCTCTGGAGTGTAATCATCCGGCAGGTAATCTCCCCAAACGCCTGCCATCGATTCAGTAATAACCAATCCTTCGAATACATCTTCCCTATCGAAACGTGCACCTAATGCCCTATATAACGCTGCCAATCGTTGTTGTACAGCATGATTCCATTTTTTTGGCGTCCAGCCGCCAGGACGATTTAATGCTACGCCACCATTGTATTGAGGATCATTAATGAGATAATCAGGAACATAGGGGGCACCAGCAAGAAACGACTTATCTTGGATTTGTACCACGAGTTTTTTTCCTTTGCTACGCAAGTAATTCAGGTCAGCTTCGATTTCTGAAAAATCGTACTCACCATAAGCTGGCTCAATCTCGGACCACAAATAACGTTTTTGGATTCCGACAATATCCGGATTGTCCGACACCTCTTCCATTACCCGTTGTCGTGCCGCCCAACCAACTGTCATGTAATGACCTGGATTAAATTTTCGAGCGGAATCATCAACAGCGTTCATTTCACCATCACTGTCGATATCTGCGTTAAGTACAACTCGCTGTAAATCTAACTTCAAATCATCGAATCTTAACTGCATGCTTGGTGCAAGCAGTTGGCGCTCATTCTCAAGAAGTTGGCCAATAGCTGCAATGGTAAACTCAGTATTTGGTATACGTACAGTTTCTGGGCGCTGAGCCAATGTACGGATATTGTCGCTATTATCAAAAACACCATCTGGCTGTAGATCGGTAGCCAGCTCTAGTATCTGCTCTGCAGTGCTGATTTCATTTTGTTCTGCTAATTGCGCAACCAAGCCCGAAAATAACTCAATACTGATACGATGATCTATAGCCTTCTGGATTAAAACTTCATTCTCACCCCCCTGGCTTAGAAGCGCTGGTGTTGAAAATATTTTGATATCCGGAGAAACACCGAATGTAAGCGTTGACTGAATTTTTTTAGCTGACTCATCGATCGCCTGTAAAAACTCCTGTTCTGTTACACCAGACTCTACTGCATTGCGAGCCATTTGAAATGCGAGTGTTGTTAAAGGGGTTGCAGCAATGCTTGTTTCAGCATTAAGGTCTTCACTTTTAATTATAGTAATGAGCTCTTGTATAACCGGTGCTTGATTAGTATCCAGATCTACAGCATTATGCCCATCCACCACGAGTATGAAGGGCGGCGCAATATCATTGGCCAAGTCTAGTCCTGTAATCTGTGCAAAATTATCTGTACTTCCGACAGCTATTGGTGATGCAGAGTTGTATAGCTCTTCATTCTGCATATCCAGTTTATAAATGTGAACTGCTGCATATGCCAGCGGACCTTTAACTGCCACTCCCTTAATAGATCCATCCCAGGCTAACTGGTCGTTTTGTGTACCACTTCCTTGAAGTCCAACATTCTCACGTCCCGAATCGTCTTCCATTTGGCACCCAGAAATCGAGACAAATATGACAATCATTATGTAACTCAACCAGCTTTGACGAATCATTGATAACTCCAGACTTTACTTATTCACTGTGTTTATTCATCGACAAGCGGCACCTAAACTCTCGTGATGCACATCACAAATTCAGGCATATAGATAGCGCTACGCACCTATATGCGCATAGTTTGTGATTGACATCACATTTAGCAGGGCCTCCCTCCAAAAGAGTCCTTATGCTTGGTTCGCATGTATTATTCTTAAACCGTTCGAATGACCGGCTTGTTTATTTTTGTATGATTATATTCGCTGGAATATTTGACCAAGCATACTACTGGGCTATTAAACGATCATAATTCGATAGAAGCAATGGTTTTAATAATTTGAGGAGTTTTGTTTAGCTGAATTCAGGTGAATAAATTTAATAAGCACACGTTCTCAAGGGGCACTGCCAGAAGCCTAGCAAGAGCAATTGTCGCGTCCAGTCAGAAAATCTGCGTTTGTTAATATTGCTTATCCAATTGTGAGCAAGCAGCACTACTCATGAAGCCCGGCAAATAAATCAGCATTCTCTTATTAGCCACTTAAAAAAGCAATTTTGGAGGATTTTATAATCGTGACGTGCATGGCGGCAGGATACTATATACTCGAAGGTCTGAAACATATATTGCAATTTTATAGGTTCGTAAAGCATGACATCACCACTTAACTTATCGTTTAAGCATTTCGTACAAACTAAACCTTATAGGCTACTACTACAATGCCTTGCTCTTATAGTGTCGGCACTGTTAGTTGCATGCTCTGAGGCTAGTGTTAAAGTTTCTGAATCAAATACTGAACAAGCTTTTTCTAGAGCGGTAATGCGCCCAGCTTCAGTAAATACTGATGACAAGTTTCACCCAGGGAACTACATGCTGGTAAGAAAGATGGGGAAAATTGACTTAGCACTGTTTGACGCTGCAGTTAAGAATGATGATTTTAGGGGTGTTCAAGTCCGTTATACATGGCGAGAACTAGAAAAACGTAAAAACCAATATGATTTCTCTATAATCGAAAAACATCTCAACTATTTACAAAAGCATGGCAAGCGCCTAGTTATTCAAATTCAGGATAAATCATTTTCTAAGAAAGGGAAGTTTGTACCAAACTATCTTTTGAAAGACCCCGAATATGCAGGGGGTGTCGTTAAAAACAAACCTGGTGGCTTCACCCCTAAGAAATGGAATGCAAATGTAAGAAAGCGCCTGGATGCCCTTTATCACGCTTTAGGGGCCAGATTTAATGACGAGCCAAATATAGAGGGGATCGTTCTGGTCGAGTCGATTGCAGGTACTTGGCACACATGCAAAGATAAATTCAGAAAAAATGATTACACTGCCGAGGCTTATCGTGATGGATTGATCAAACTCATGAGCAGCGCGAAGGACTCCTTCCCAAATACCACTGTCATCCAATACATCAATGGCTTGGATTGTGCCATGCATTACCTCGCTGATATTGCCAGCCATGCCAATGCTATCGGAGTTGGACTCGGCGGCCCGGATATACACCCGTATAATCCTTGGCTCACAGAAAACGCGTATCAATACTATTTTAAGTACCGGGGGAAAATACCTTTAGGAGCGGCAGTCCAATACAATGATTACGAGTTTATGACTGATAAGGGAGTTAAAATTACCACCGAGGAACTCCTGCTGTATGGAAAAAATACCCTGGGTCTGAACTATATTTTCTGGGAGGTGCGAGAACCTTACTTTAGCCAGGATGTTATCCCAGCAATTGCAAAATATCGAAATCTTTTTCAACAACAATAATACGAGCGTGACTTTATAATAAGATTGGCAAAAGCGAAAATATCATTTGCTTGGCTTCAGCATGCTGCAGAAAATCAAAAGGTTAGTATCAACTAGTCACCTATATCAATAAGGCTGCACCCCTTCGCCGAAATCGTGCATTAATCTCAACTACCCTCCCTCTTCCTTTATATATAGTGGACCGGAAACTTGAATTTGATATAAAATCCGCCTACTAACCACCTTCTATGGATCGCAAAATCAAAACATTAGTGCAGTTTTGAAAGACATAAGCTTGAAAATACTAAATGCAGTTTGAAAACAATAAGATAGCGAACTTTATTATCGGCGGAACTGAGAAGTCAGGTACAACGTCAATATTTACATACCTGAGCAGCCACCCAAATGTCTGTGGCTCATCCGTAAAAGAAACAGACTTTTTCAGACACGCCTATTCTGGGGATCTCGAGGCTGACACAAACTCATATTCAAGATTTTTTAATCATTGTGAGAACGAGTCAGTGATAATGGAGGCCTCGCCTGGCTATTTAAGTGCAGGACAGTCTGTTGCAACTAAAATTCATACATTAACTCCTGACGTAAAATTGTTATTTATATTGCGTGATCCGACAGATCGGCTTTACTCATCGTTTAACTTCCACGTCAGCAAACTTAATATTGATGAGAAAATCACCTTCGAAAGCTATATCGAAAAGTGCATGCTCTACAGTAATGGTAAAGCCAAAGCCAACCAGCTTGAAATAGGCGAGTGGTA
>CALZIO010000040.1 GCA_945787785.1 uncultured Chromatiaceae bacterium | reverse complement strand
GTGAGAATCATTCATGATGGTTTTCATTCCTCCATCATGGACAGAATCAGGTCACTTCAGGCTCATTTCATGTTAGAAATACGTCCTCCCTTCAGGCTCATTTCATATTGGAAGAGGCTGTGCCTTGCTAGGACTGGGGGCGGTGGTATACGCTAAGCTGCCTTGGTATAGCTTGCTGTTACTGGCGTTGATACCAGCTGTGGTTCGCGTGCCATTGCCCATAAGTTTGCCGAGGTTATTGCGTATGGCGTTGACGCTGGTAATTGCATTAGTGCCAGCTGCGTTGGCGATTTTTTTGACCTGGCAAGAGACAGGTGCGCCACCAATTTAGGTTTTGTTGTGGGGAGTTTTTTTCAATAACGAAAGGGGAGTAGATTATGCGTAAGGTATTTGTTGCACTAGCACTGATGACTGCAGTATCCGCCCAGGCGGCTGAATCATACAAGATCGATCCGTTTCACACGTTTCCCAATTTCCGAATTAACCATCTGGGTTTTTCCACCATGCATGGTCGGTTTGGTAAAACAGAAGGTATGTTGACAATAGATTGGGCCAAGAATACTGGTTCTGTTGATATCACTATCGATGCGGCTTCGGTCGATACCGGGATGAAAAAACGTGATGACCACCTGCGTTCACCTGACTTTATAAATGCGGCCGAGTTTCCTGAAATTACCTACAAGTCAACCAAGGTCACAATCAATAAAGACAAGACCGCCAAGGTTGAGGGTAATCTAACCATTATGGGCGTCAGTAAACCGGTTGCTCTGGATGTCAAAAGTATCAACTGTGGCGATCACCCGATGCAAAAAGGGGTATACGTTTGCGGTTTTGATGCGGAAGGCAAATTCAAACGTTCTGACTTTGGTGTGACCTATGCTTTACCTGCGGTCGGTGATGAGATGATGCTGTCTCTCGAAGTGGAAGCTCATCGTCAATAATTAATTGTTATGAATGATGGATGGCGGTGCACGCGTGTGTGCCGCCATTTTTTATTCATCTGAAGACAGCTTGTTTGTTATCGCATCGCTCATTCGGGCAAATTCGGCAAGCTCAAGCGTTTCTGGTCTGGCGGTTGCTTGAATGCCACAGGCTTCTATCTCTTCTGCGCTTAACCATTCCTTCAGACTGTTGCGCAAGGTCTTGCGTCGTTGATTGAATGCCTGGCTGACTAGTTGGACGAACTGTGTTTTGTCTTTGATTGTGATAGGTGGTTGTAGGTGTGGTGTCAGGCGCAGAATGGCTGATTCCACTTTGGGTGGCGGCTGAAATGCGGCAGAGTCCACAGTGAACAGTTGCTGCGGCTGGCAGTAAAGCTGAATCATAATACTGAGCCGGCCGTAATTTTTTTCACCAGGCTTGGCGCAGATGCGATTGACCACCTCTTTTTGCAGCATGCAGTGGATGTCCGTGATGCAATCGATCTGATCCATCAGATGAAAGAGTAATGGCGTCGAGATGTTGTATGGCAGATTGCCGACGACGCGAAGGTTTTTCTTTGCCGCCAAGGCGCTGAAATCAAACTTCAATGCATCAGCGCTATGGATATGGAAGTTCTGCTCATCGACATAGCGGTGTTGTAGCCGCTCAACCAGATCGCGATCGAGTTCCACAACATTGAGCAAGCCGGCAGCTTGGAATAGTTGCTCAGTCAGTGCGCCAAGCCCAGGGCCGATTTCGACAATATTATCGCCTGGCTTGGGATTGATTGAATCGATAATGCGTTGGATCACACCGGTATCGTGGAGAAAGTTTTGCCCGAAGCGTTTGCGGGCGCGGTGACCTTGATGGGTTTTCATGATGCGTCTTTCCACTGCTTGCACATGTCGATGGCGCATTCAATGGCCGCCTGTAAACTGCCCGTTTCAGCCTTGCCCGTGCCAGCCAGCTCCAGTGCTGTGCCATGATCGACTGAGGTCCGGATAATCGGCAGGCCCAGGGTAATGTTGACCGCCTTGCCAAAGCCCATATGTTTTAATACGGGTAGCCCTTGGTCATGATACATGGCCAGCACGGCATCGGCGTGGTCGAGATATTTCGGAATGAACAGCGTGTCGGCAGGCAACGGACCAATCAGATTGAATCCTTGCTTGTTTAATTTGTTCAGCACAGGTTTAACGATGTTCTCATCCTCGCTGCCGAGATGGCCATCTTCGCCTGCATGAGGATTAAGGCCGCAGACGTAGATATTTGGCTGATTAATGCCAAACTTGCTGCTCAGATCCTGATGCAGGACTCGAATGACTTTTTCTAATAACTCTTCTGTGACGGCATCGCAGATCTGGCGCAGCGGCAGGTGTGTTGTAGTCAATGCAACACGCAGGCCTTTGGTGGCGAGCATCATCACCACCTGTTTTGTATCGGTTAACTCGGCTAGAAATTCGGTATGGCCGCTGAACTTGATGCCGGCCTCGTTGATATTACCCTTGTGTACTGGCGCCGTAACGAGGGCGTCAAAGCTATTGTTCAGGCAGGCGTGTGTCGCTTGTCTGAGTGTTTCTAATACATAGTCGGCATTGGCAGGGTTGAGTGTTCCCGGCTTAGTGGCTTGTTCCAACTTAACAGGCATCACCTTGAGTTTGCCTGCGTGATGAGTAGTCGCCACTTGCTGAGGATCGAATAGCTCGATCTCAACAGGCAGGCCTAGTAAATGAGCACGCTGTTGCAGTAACTCTGGGTCGGCGAATGCGACCAATTCACATGCTTGGTGTGATTGTGCCAGCTGAATTACCAGGTCGGGGCCAATGCCTGAAGGCTCTCCCGGCGTTAGTGCGAGTCTGTGAACGGATGACATGAATAGCTAGAGTCGAATTTCGACGTAGGCTTCATCGCGCATACGGCGCATCCACAGTTGCTCTTCTTCTACGGCTTTGCGTTCGAACAGCTGCTGGCGCGCCTGGTTACGATAAAACTTTTCCGTGTCGTCATGTTCGCGCCGCTCGAGAAGTTCCATCAAGTGCCAACCAAACTGGGTTTGAAACGGATCACTGAGCTGGGTGGGTTGTAGCTGATTCATCATCTCTTCAAAGGCCGGCACCATCTGACCAGGACTGCTCCAGCCCAGGTCGCCACCTCTGGCCGCTGAGCCGGTATCGTCTGAATGAGCGCGTGCCAGCGCGGCGAAGTCGTCACCGTTTTCCAGGCGAACTTTCAGTTCCAGCAAACGGTCACGGGCGATTTCGTCAGTGATCAGCTCATTGGTTTTTATCAGGATATGACGGGCGTGGTTTTGTAATACCATGTGACGATCACCACTGCGCTGCTCGATCAGTTTGATGATATGAAAACCACTGGGGCTGCGAATTAATGGGCTGACATTGCCAGTTTCCATGTCAGTGAGGGCGTTCGCAAACAGGGTGGGTAACTCGCCGATTTTACGCCAGCCTAGATCACCGCCCGACAAGGCCATCTGTCCATCAGATTGACTCATCGCAACCTGGCCAAAATCATCGCCCTGGTCAAGCAGCTGTAGTATTTCATTGCCGCGTTGCTTGGCGCTGTTGATGTCTTCTGCGGTGGGTGCTTCAGGCAGCCCAACCAGGATGTGGCCGAGATGGAATTCATCTTCGCTGTTGCTACGGCCCTCTTGTTGGGCAAGGAATTGATCCACTTCAGATTCAGTAATATTGATGCGATTGTTTACATAACGCTGCCGTAAACGTTGTTGCAGAATTTCATGGCGAATGGTCTCGCGATAGGTGTTGAACTCTATGCCGTCGCCTTCAAGTACCGAGCGCAGTTTCTCCAGCGTAATATTGTTTTGTTGGGCGATATTATTAAGCGCGCGATTAAGGGTTTCGTCGTCAACCAGTATGTTGTTGCTGGCAGCAAGTTGTTGCTGCAGGTGTTTCATAATCAATTGTTCCATGAGTTGTTCTTGCAATATGGCATCGGGTGGTAATTGGCTGCCTTGCATTTGCAGTTTTATGGTTTGAATTTCATTTGTTAGTTCGCTGTAGCTGATCGCTTCATTATTGACAATGGCAACGATGCGATCCAATTCAACGGGTTCGGCATTGCTGTGCAAGCTTGTAGTGAGTATCGACAGGCTAAGTAGGAATGTGATGATAATTCGTTTGGTCATTGCGTGTTTCTCTAAATTTACAGCTTTGTATATCCGAGTATTTGTTCTGCCATAAGTTCCTGGACGCGTTGCCCTAGAGAGGCGAGGCCTTTCATTTCCACTTGCATGTACCAGCTATAGCGCAAATCGCCAAAGGGTGGGCCGATGGCGCTGGTATCTTGGACGAAGGTGCCGCGTCGTACCACGCGGAATGCCCAGCAGCAGCTGTTGTATTCAAGCCCAAACATTTGATCCAGGGTGCGGTTGTCAGGCAGTGAATGATAGCGCCGGCCCATGATACTCCAACGTCTGGTGAGAGACCAGAGTGCCGAGATATCAATTTCTTGTTTGGTTATGCCATCGGGCGAGGTGAGCCGGTTGCCCTGGTCGCGATAAATCACATTCACGATATGATCATTGTCCGACATGTATTGCATGCGGTAATCCTGCACCGTAAGCACATGATATTCCGTGTCCCATTGCAGTTTAGCACTTAAGCGTAAGTTGTCAGTCGCCCGGTAATGGCCTTCCAGTAAAATATCAGATTCGTGGCGGGTATCCAGGGTGTTGCCGCTCAGGCTGACCTGGCGGTCTTCGAGGTAGGCAATTTTGCCAATCGAGCCATATAGGAGTTCTCTGCCATTGTCTGATCTGATCAAGCGAGAGGCTAAAGAGAAAGTCAGTTGGTTGGTATCACCGATGCGATCAACTCCTGAAAAACGGTTTTCACTAAACAGTTGCGCCTGATTGAAAGTCAACGTCGAGGTGTCAAACAGCGGAATGTCTGATTGATCCCGGTACGGGACATACAGATAGAACAGCCGCGGTTCGAGTGTGGCTATGTGGTTTGTTGAACCGACTCGGGTATCTCTTTCAAAAAACAAGCCGCCGTCAATACTGGCGACAGGAAGCGTACGTTGGATTTTTTCGGATGGCAGCGTGTTGAATTCTTCATCCAGTTGATAGTTGGTATAGAACAGGCCAAGTTTAGGTGTGACATAGCCGGCGGGACGTCGGTAAGGCAGGCTGAGTTCCGGGTTGATATTGAATCGGTTTCCGGTAATGCTCTGTTCACGCTCAAATCGTACCAGTTCAGTGCTCATGTTAAATTGCATTAGCCCTCGATTCAGTGGACTGAAATCATGTTTGATCTGCGGCATGCGCTGATAGGGTTGGCTGCCGGGTGCCAGGGTTTCGTCAAGTATCTGGAAGTCCTGTACCTGCATAAACAAGTCCTGGTATCTACCGTCATATCGCACCTGGGCATGGCGTTCGAGTGTTGAGGTGCTGGTGACGCTGAGCGAGCGGCCAAAGTCGTTTAAATAATCCTGATCGGATGCGCGGTTAAAAAGTATGTTGCTTGACCAGTTGTTGGGATGGCTGCCGCTATGGGTAAAGCGATAAAAGCTGCGTTTCCCACCATAGACCTTGTCGTCGATGTTTTCTGAGACGAGTTCACCTTCACTGAATCTGGTTAGGTAACGCAGTTCATTTCTCAATTTCAGACCACGTTTGCTGTAGTAGTGTGGTGTCAGAGTGTCATCGAGCTGTGGATGAATATTAATATATATGGGCTGGGCATATTCAACCCCCCCCAATTCTGTAGAGCCAATGGTGGGTGCCAGTAGGCCAGTCATACGTTCATCAGTGATGGGAAAGCGCATGTAGGGAAAATAGAATACGGGCACCTTCTTAATCCTAATGCGGGTGTTGTAAGCACTTCCCATGCCACTGGCATGGTTGAGTTTGACGGTGCTGGCACGTATTGACCAGGTTTCATTATCTTTATCGCAGGTAGTGAAGCTGGATTGTTTCAGGACGGTTAAGTCTTGGCCCTCTTGAATGATTTTTACGGTTTCGCCGCGGGCGTGGCGATCATAGATAAAATACTCGGCATCATCGAATTTCCCGCGAAAAGTCTCGGTCTGAATGTGAGCCTGAGCGCTTAGCATGGACAGCTCACCTGTATCGTAGCGCACGTTGCCAAAGGCATCGAATACGCCTGTGCTGTTGTAGTAGATCGTCTCGTCGGCGCTGATTTGCTCATTCGGCCTTTGCAGCAAAACATCACCAAACAGTTTTATCATTTCATTGTTTAAACTTTCTGCCGAATCTGCACTCAGATGGATAGGGGCGTCGTCGCCACGCTCTGTGCCGGGATAATCTAGCATGGGTCTGGGCCAGGCTTGGCACAGGCCCCACTGTTCAGCCGCTGCAGCATCGAACGCCGTAGTCAGCAAAGTTAGGTAGATGAGCTTAATGGCGATGCGTTTGAACATACATGCAAGGCTCTATCTGTTAAGGCAATGTAATAGTGGTTTTGAATATGAAAAAGGGCGGCAGGCACAGGAAATGATGGTAGAGTGCGTGATTTTGTCGTAACGTATTAAAAAAGTCATGAATAACGTTTGTCCACTCAAACTCTGGTTTTAAAGTGCAGAAGAAGCCCTTAGCGCATAAGTATACCTTGTTCTTGATGGTCGGTATTGTGCTGGTCGTGGTGTTGTTAATCCAGACTCGACCCGAGCCGGAACTCCAGCAACTTGAGCTGCCACCACTGCAAGTCTCGGTGGTCGAGGCGGCGCTAAGCGATGTGCAGCCTAGTGTGTTGGTGGGTGGCTTTCTGCAACCCATGCAGCAAGCCCGATTACAGTTTCAAGTGAGTGGACGTTTGCAGCAACGTTTGGTTGAGCCTGGGCAACCGGTGAAGCAGGACGCCAAATTATTGCGTCTGGAAGAGGATGATTACAAGGACCTGATGGTCGAAGCCAAGGCGCGATTACAACTGGAGCAGGCAGTAATCAAAAGGGATCGCTCATTACTACAGCTTTCCGAACGAAATACTGCTTTACAGCAGGATGAAGTGGACCGGCAGGAAAAACTGGGGACTGATTCTCTTACCTCCAAGGCGGCACGCGATTCTGCCCGGCAACGGCTGATTCAATTGCAGGCCGAAGAGGCACAGCTGCGTCATAGCGTTGACAGTGCCAAGGCACGATTGACCAGTTTGGAGGCAGCTGCCCGGCGCGCTGAGAGGAATTGGCAACGTACCACACTGCGTGCGCCTTTTGCTGGCATGGTGAATAAGGTGATGCCCAAGCTCGGTGATGACGTGGCGGCCAAGGATGTGGTGGTAGAGCTACTTGATCTGCGCCAAATGGAATTTTACGCCGAGACCGATCGCACTATAGTCAGACAGCTGGTGCTGGGTCAGACAATCCAGCTGACGGTAGAGGGGCGCGTGCATGATGCCGTAATCGTGGCACTGCAACAGCATCCGGATCAAGATACCTATACTTATGCGCTGCGGGCACGTTTTGAAAATCCGGGTTTGATGTCAGGTGCGGCAGTTGAAGCGCGTTTGCTACTGCCTGCGCTCGAGCGGGTGGTGGTTGTGCCGGTATCCGCACTGGTACATGACGATGGTCAGATTTATCTGTTTGTGGTCGATGACAAGCTACTGCAACGGCGTGTGGTCGAGCTGGGGCCAAGGCAAGACGATAAACAGGTAATCCTGTCTGGGGTCGACGCGGGAGAACAAGTAGTCAGCCGTGGCGGTGCCAGCCTGAGTGATGGCATGCCTGTGCAGTACTGATTCTTCTCATGCACTTAATCCGTTTTTCCATCGATAATCCACTCATCACCAACCTGATGCTGCTACTGGTGTTTGTGGCCGGAGTGATCTCCTGGTACGCCATGCCGCAGGAGATGTTTCCGCTGATCGAGCTGGATCGAGTCACCATAAACACCGAGTTCAAAGGTGCCGCCCCGGCTGAGGTTGAACGCCAGGTGACGCTCCCAATTGAAGAGGAGTTCGATAGCGAGGCCGATATCGACACGCTGATGTCTACCAGCAGTGAGGGTATCTCCAGTATTCTGATTAAACTCAAGCCCGGTACGGATGTTGATGCCTTTCTTGATGACGCCCGCAGTATCGTCGACCGGGTAACGGATTTGCCTGACGATGCCGAGGAGCCAGAGGTTAGACGTCTGCAGACTCGTTTCCCTGTCATCAGCATGGCGGTGTATGGCGATGTCGCGGCCGAGACACTTTACGATACGGCGGATGAAATCAAGCGGCGCTTGTTGGAGATACCTGGCGTTGCCAGTGCGCAACCGGCCGGGATACGTGAGTGGGAACTCTGGGTCACGGTTGATCCACATCAACTGGCGGCACGGGCGGTAACACTTGAAGAAATTGCCAAGGCCTTGCGCGAAAATTTAACTGAGCTGCCGGGTGGTTCGATCGAGTCGGAAGAGGGCGATATTCTGTTGCGTGGCATTGGGGTGGCGCCGGTGCCGGAGCAGATAAAACAGATACAGGTTCGGCGTAACCCGCAAGGCGGTGTGCTGCGCTTGGGCCAGTTGGCTGAGGTGGCGCTGAGGTTCGAAAAGGCAAGGACGCTGGCTCGATATAATGGCCGGCCCTCGGTTAATATCACGGTCACAAAAACGGTAGACGCCTCCACCATAGAGGTTTCCCAGCGGGTACGTGAGCTATCAGAACAGCTGCAGCAAGAGTTGCCCAGCACCATCAAGACCGGCGTGTTTAGCGATTTGTCGATCTATGTCAAAAACCGTCTGAATACAGTGAAATCATCCGGCGTCGTTGGTCTGGTACTGGTGTTGCTGTCGCTTTATCTGTTTCTCAATTTTCGCGTGGCTTTCATTACTGCAATGGGGATTCCTGTCTCTTTTCTCGTTGCTATTATCGGTATGAATTATCTAGGCCATAGCATCAACATGGTATCGCTGTTTGCATTTTTGATTGCGCTGGGCATGATCGTTGATGATGCCATCATCGTTACTGAAAATATTTATCGTCATATGGAGATGGGCAAGGCGCCGCGTGAAGCTGCCTTGATAGGAGCGCGCGAAGTAATGGGACCGGTGATTGCCTCTACTGCGACCACGGTGGCGGCCTTCTTACCGGTATTTGCAATTGGCGGAACCATGGGCGCCTTCGTTGCGGTTATACCGGTAGTGGTGAGCTGCGCCTTGCTGGGTTCGCTTTGGGAAGCGTTTGCGGTCTTGCCGTCTCATGCCAATGAATTTCTGCGCCTGGATCAAAACAAAAAACAGGCAAGCCGGGCGTGGCAAGGTTTGATTAATCGCTATGGCGGCGTGTTGCGTTGGGCTGTGATCAATCGTTATCTGGTTGCCGTGGCAACGCTTGGGGTGCTAGCTATTGTGGTTGCGGTTGCCGTCACACGGGTACCATTTCAATTGTTTGGCAGTGTTGAGACCGGGCAGTTTTTTGTCAATATTGAAACGCCCAATACCTATAGCCTGGAAGAGAGTGCCCGCATGGCGCAACATCTTGAACAGGTATTTGATGAGGTCATAGCCGACGATGAGTTGCTAAGTGTGTTGACCAATGTTGGCGTGACGTTTATCGACTTTAATTCAGTGCGTTTTGGCAGTAAATATATTCAGTTCATTGTTGATCTTAAAAAACAGCGGCCGCAGGGTTTTATTGAACACTGGGTTTCGCCGGTTGTGAGTCTCACCTTTTCCTGGGAAGGAGAGCGTGAGCGCGATACGGAAGAGGTGATTAATCAACTACGGCAGCGCTTGTTGACTGAACCGGGCATTCAAAAGCTAGCGATATTACGGCCGCAAGGCGGGCCAGCTGGCGCTGATATTGAAGTGGGTGTCTACGGCAAGAAGTTTGATGGTCTGATTGAATATGGTGAATCCATAGAAGCCTTTTTGAAAAAAACGCCCGGTGTTTATGATGTGCGCACCGATATGGAGGCGGGAAAGCTTGAGTATCAGTACCAGATAAATGAACGTGGCCGTCAGCTTGGTTTGACACAATTTCAGCTTGCTGATGCAGTACGGCGAGGTTTTCAGGGCGATGAAGTGGTTCATGTTACCTGGGGTAATAAACGAATTCCGGTGCGTTTGATCTATAAAGATGAGGTGCGACAACAGCTACACTACCTGCAACAGTTACCTGTGGTGCTACCCGGAGGGCGTGTGGTTATTTTGTCAGATGTGGCTGATGTAAAAGTCAGTCGTGGGATTGAAAGCGTCAAACATCGTGATTTGCGCCGTCTGGTGACAGTCACAGCTGAAGTGGATAATGACATTACAACACCAATAGCCGTATCGGATTTAATAAAGAAAGAATTTGCTCATATCGAGGCGCAGAAGGATTATGGTCTGGTCTTTCTTGGTGAGAAAAAAGAGGCAAACGAGTCAGTGCAAGGTATGTTCAGGGCTTTGGTGATTGCATTGACCATTATCTTTTTTATTTTGGCGGTATTATTTCGTTCGTTATTTGATCCGTTTGTAGTGATGTTTGCCATTCCCTTTGGTTTTATTGGGGTGGTGATTGGTCATATATTGCTAGGTGAACACCTGCAGTTTCTTTCTTTATTGGGTTTTCTGGCCTTGTCTGGCATTGTGGTCAATGATTCACTGATATTGATCGAGTTCGTTAAACGTATGCGTAGTGAGGGTCGGGAACGAATTGATGCTGTGATTGAGTCGGGTCGTGTGCGTATGCGTCCCATTCTACTGACGAGCATTACTACATTCTTAGGTGTTTCACCGTTGATTTTTTTTGCAACGGGGCAGGCGGCATTTTTATCACCTATGGCGATTAGTCTTGGATTTGGTTTATTGTTTGCGACGGTATTAATACTTATCGCTTTGCCCTGCTTTTATTTGATTGGCGATGACTTGCATCAGCTAAGTTGCCGCTATTATCACAAGCTAAAGCACCAGTTATTAACATAAAAGAATTGCGGATGGATCAAAGACTAGAACAATTAATTAGCTGGACTGAACAAGTGCTCGGGATTTCCGGTGCAGATGTGACGTCGGCCTCCAGCGATGCCAGTTTTCGGCGTTATTTCCGGGTGCGGAATAAAGATCAGAGTTATATCGTGATGGACGCGCCTCCGGCTAAAGAAGACTGCGGTCCGTTTATAAAAGTATCAGCGGCAATGGCTGGATTCGGGCTGAATGTGCCTGTGGTGCTGGAACGAAATCTGGATGCAGGTTTTCTGTTGCTGACCGACTTGGGTGAGCAGCAGTATTTGCAGATATTGAGTGATGATAATGTGGATTCACTTTATGTGGATGCCATCACTTCGTTGGTCAGCTTGCAGGTAAATGGTGCGCGTAGCTCGATCTCCTTGCCGCACTACGATAACAAGTTGTTAATGTTTGAAATGAGTTTGTTCCCTGATTGGTTGTTGGAAAAACAATTAAAGCTCCAGTTGAGTTCTGCCGTCCGGTCGGAACTGAATAAAATCTTTGGCTATTTAGCTGATCAGGCCCTGGCGCAACCGAGAGTTTGGGTTCATCGTGATTATCATTCACGTAACTTGATGCGAACCTCGCAAAACAATCCCGGCATCCTTGATTTTCAGGATGCTGTGTTGGGCCCGCTTAACTATGACTTGGTGTCGTTATTGAAAGATTGTTATGTCAATTGGCCACGCAGCAAGGTTGAAGCATGGGTGGTGGATTATTTAGCTCAGCTTCAGGAGGCTGGTCTGGCCAAATCCATTAGTCAGGAGCAGTTATTGCGCGACTTCGATCTAATGGGGGTGCAGCGTCACCTGAAGGCGGCGGGCATCTTTGCCCGCTTGAATATTCGCGATAACAAAACTGCCTATTTGCAGGATATTCCGAGAACGGTGAATTATATCTGTGAAGCGGCTGATTGGCTGCCGGAGTTGCGGCCGTTAAGCGGTTTGATTATTGATGAAGTATTACCGGTCTTTGCTTAGGCTTTTTCAACTATTTGTCGTAGCGCATGCGCGTACCATGTATCAATGACAGTTCAATTTCACAAGCCGAGAGTCTTTTGGGGAACAGGGTGCCAGAGATTTTTGAGCCGTTGATACTGGCCCCCTCCAGATTGCTGTCGGAAAAATCAATACCTCTTAGATCGGCCTGGCGAAAGTAGCAGCCGCTGAAGTCAATGCTACTGGCATCAATACCTTTAAGGTCTACGCTGCGAAAATCACAGTTTTGCAGGTCAAATTTGGCGCCGCTGTTTTTTTGTTTGTTAAATTCTTCAATTTTGCCGTCGCGTAACAAGCTATATAAAGGATCATCAGTTTTTATTAGTGGCATAACTTAGATATCTCTCGTCGTTATTTAAATAGTCTGGATGACTTGCGCTCTTCTTGATTACTAGAGGTGGTTTTGAGCTTGTCCGGTGCTACAACCAGGTCGAATTGATATTGTGAAAAGGCAGTGGTTGATTCGAGTTGGCGTATCAGCTTGGCATGTAGGATACGGTCGTCGAGGTTAAGCATCACTACGGAGCCAATGTCGTACACCGCTGCAGGGGTAATGAGCGTGGTCGGAAATTGTTCCGGATCCATGTCGGGTGCAATCATGGCGCGAAAATATTCGCCACCTGTGCCAACGCCAGCAACGGCTTTTGCTGCGACTGGGCGGGCGTCTTCCGCGATGGTTCTAACACCCATGTTCACTACGCCGTCAGTCACCTTCATCCAGCGAATGACGCCGATTGACCAGTTGTCATCCAAAGGTTCGCCACTTCTTGAGGCAAGCAATTCGCCCGAACGTATTGGTGGGTTTGTTCTGTCTCGACACGTTAGGCCAAAGCCCCCCTGGTTGGTGTCGATTATTTTGCAATCATAGATTTCGTATTCAACTTTTTTGTTGCCAGTCAGATCTTCAATTGCTTGAGCTGAGGTGGCAAATACCTTGATCCAAATATCTTTCTGACTTTCCCCTTCGTTGCTCTCAAATATTGATTGTCTGGGCTTGGTAATGCCCGATTTGAGATGATCTGAGCTGGATTCATGTTGCCAAGGTGAATGCTCCTCGGGGATCAGTGAGAATGTGTTGCTGTTCAGATTTAAACTGTCATGTCCTTGAAGCTCAATTTCTTTTTCTTCTGGAGCAAAGCTATCCTGGCCGCTAATGAAGTGGTGGGCCAGGGTGAGGCTACAAACAATCTGAGTTGGTGTTTGAGTTGGCGTGCGATGGCTCATACGTTCACGACGAATGCCCCAGCTTTCCGACCAGCGAAAATACATGTCACGTTCCATGCGTTTGGCCAGGTTGCTATGAACAGCATTCTTGGTCTGCGTGGCGAGTTGGCGAATCTCAATGTTAAGCTTGTTCAGGATGGGTTTGATCTCGAACAGACGCCCCTCTTTTGGCTTGATTTTGGTTGAGGTGTTTGGGGCATACAGTGGCGGTGCATCCATCTCTAGATCAACAAACAGCTTACCTTCTGGTACCGCATTGCTGCCTAGTGGCATGATATTGCAGTCTGGTGCCCATTCGATCAGCCGGCAGTACATTTTCACCGCTTCACCTTGCATCAGATGGTATGGATTTGCGAGTGACAAAAGGATAACCCTGCGATATGCATTTGTAATGGTAGCTGGCTTGGGTTCGTTTATGGCGTTGAGTGGGTTAAGCTCGATATTATGTAAGCTTTGTTTCTCAGCGTATAAATAGAGCTGATTCAGTTCCAGCCAGATGTTGGCTGGCTCACTGGCATAGAGTGCATAGGCGTCAACCACCAGTCTGGCCAAGAAACTCATGGCGTAGTAGATGGCCTGTGGCAGTTGGGTCGAGCCAGTCGAGGTGGCGATTTGGTCTTCCAGCAGTTCCTGGACAATAATTTTGTAGCCATAACTGAGCTCGGTCAGTAGCTCTTGAATTATGTTTGCGTTTTGTTTCTTTCTTTCAGTCAGTGGCAGAGGCGAGCTTAAATAGGTGGATCGAACGCTATTAATTAAATCTTCGAGCAGTGGCAGCAGCATGGACATGATCTGAGCGCGGACATTCATGTCCAGTGGTGCGCGGTTGAGCTCTTTGAGCATGTTGTTTAGCTGGGTGCAGCTTTCCCGTGCATTTGCCAAGGGCAACGCATCAAGTGTCGCCCTAATCTGAGTAACACTCGGATTAATGGTTACAGTTGGGTTGTTATTGCGTTCTGGGATGTTTAACTTAATCATCGGTACACCGCGTCAACGTCCTGTCGGCCATAGGTCTCATTCAAATTATATCGGTACTAATTGATAGAAAGTGTAGTTTAGAACCGGAAAATTTATAAGGTTGCTAGATAATCGCTAATTCTCTGCAGTCGGATAATAAAGAAAATGACTTAGAAAGGCACTATTTAGATTTGTGAACAATCTTAGTCGAGCATTGTCTCTGGATGGGAGCATGTTATCTTGCAGCCTTAGCCAATAGCCATTAATAATAACCCCATACAGACGTAAGGAGAAAGGTCTTGGTGTCCGGAATTAGATGTTTTTACGGCCAAATTTTACTGCTGTTAGTGTCAGTTTGTGTGTCAGCTGGAGTTTTGGCACAACAGGGCCCCAGGGCGGTACCGGTAGAAGTGAGCCAGGCCCAAGTACGGGCCATGGCGCCTGTGAGCTGGGCAGCAGGCACAGTTGTTAGTCTTGATGATGCAGATATTTCAGCAGAAGTTAGCGGACGTCTGGTTACGGTGGCGGATGAAGGTGATCAGATCAAAAAAGGAGGTGTATTAGCACGCGTTGATGATGTGCTGATTAAGGCGGAGTTGACTTCGGCCAAGGCCGATGTTGCGCGTGAAGAAGCAAGCCTGACCTTTTTGCGCCGTGAATTGGACCGCTTGGAACGCCTGGCCAAGCAAAACAACGCTGCCCAGACCCAGCTGGAACAAACCTTGTCGCAGCGCGATGGGACACAGAACCAGCTGGAAGCTGCAAACGCGCGTCTGCTAATCGCACGAGAGCGCCTTGACCGCACCGTGATGCGCGCCCCGTTTGCCGGGGTGGTGGTCAGACGCACCAAACGTGCTGGGGAGTGGGTTAACAGCGGCGATGAAGTGTTACAGCTGCTTGATACCAGTCAGCTCGAGATTGAAACAACGGCACCGGTGACATTAAAACCCTATTTATCCATTGGGCAGACTTTGGATATTGAAACCAGCCAGCAACTAGGCGCAGCAAAAATTCGTGCGGTAGTCCCTGTGGCTGATAGGCAATCACGCTTAATACGACTGCGCCTGGAAATCACAGAAGGTGATTGGTTGGCGGGGCAATCAGTTAAGGTGGCCTTGCCAACGGCTCTGCCACAAGATGTCTTAAGCGTGCCGCGTGACGCCCTAGTGATTCGCCGTAGTGGCAGTTACCTGTTCAAGCTGGATGACGATTCCATGGCCCAACAAGTCTTTGTCGATACTGGCATCGCCAGCGGTGATTTCATTCAGGTCAAAGGTGATCTGGCCAGTGGCGATCAGGTGGTGATCCGCGGTAACGAGCGCTTACGCCCCGGTCAACCCGTCGCTGTTAAAGCTGGAGTTGCAAAGTGAACCTGACCCGCTTATCTCTCAGCAATCCGGTGGCGGTTGCCGTGGCTGTGATTTTGGTGGTGTTGTTTGGCCTGATCAGTCTTGGCCGTTTACCGATCCAGCTGACACCTGAAGTTGATGAGCCCGAAATTTCCATTACAACCAACTGGCGTGCAGCGGCGCCTGAAGAGGTCGAGGCTGACATTATCGAGCCGCAGGAGGATGCCCTGCGGGGTTTGCCGGGCGCGACTCAGATTTTGTCAGAAGCCAATCGCGGTCAGGGCAAGGTCACACTGACTTTTGCAGTCGGAACAGACCTGCGCCGTGCCCTGCTCGAAGTCATGAGCCGTCTCAATCGGGTAGCGCGATATCCTACCGATGCGGATGAGCCTATTATCAGTACGGTCGGCGGGGACAGCCGCCCCATTGCCTGGTTTATCGTCAAGCCGCTCGCCGGCAACGAGCGTGAAATCGCCAGCTATCAGGATTATGTTGAAGAGGTGATCCAGAGCCGCTTTGAGCGGGTGCCCGGGGTCGCCATGTCAGAGGTGCGTGGCGGACGCGAAAATGAGTTGCGTATCACCTTTGATCCATTTCGCGCTGCCAGCCTGGGTATTGAGTTACCCGAGGTGGTGCAGCTAGTTGGCGCCGAAGATATCTCGGCCGGTTTCGCTGATGTCGGCAAGCGTCGTTACACCGTGCGTTACACCGGTGCCTATGCGGCTGAAGACTTTGGCGACATGATCCTGGCCTGGCGTGATGGCCGCCCGGTCTACCTGCGCGATGTTGCCAGGGTCGAAGTCGAGATGGTCGACCGCAGCAGCTTTGTGATTCAGAACGGGCAGAATGCGATTGCCGTCAACGCTCATCGCGAAACCGGCGTCAACGTGCTTGAAGTAATGGCAGGTCTGCGCGAGGCAGTGGTTGAGTTGGAGGAAGGTCCACTCAAGCGGGCGGCGCTGTCAATCGAGCAAGTCTATGATGAGACGATCTATATCGATCGTTCCATCTCCATGGTGCGTAATAATCTCGGCCTTGGCATTCTGCTGGCGATTGGCGTGTTGTGGTGGTTCTTCCGTAAATTTCGAGCCACCCTGATGGTGGCCCTGGCTATTCCTGCCTGTGTGCTGGGCGCCTTTATGATTCTCGATGCTGCCGGCCGTACCCTGAATGTCATCTCGTTGGCTGGCTTGGCGTTTGCAGTGGGGATGGTGCTGGATGCGGCCATCGTGGTGCTGGAGAATATCGTTCGATTGCGGGAAAAAGGCGAAGATGGGCCTACCGCTTCTGCCAAAGGCACTAGCCAGGTATGGGGGGCGCTGTTGGCCTCGACGGCCACCACCGTGGCGATCTTTTTACCCGTGGTGTTTCTGCAAGATGAAGCGGGGCAGCTGTTTGCCGATCTGGCCTTGACCATCGCCGTGGCGGTCTGTTTTTCCTTGTTAGTCGCAGTCACGGTGTTACCCACCACCGCCATGACCTGGCTTCGAAATACCGAAATGCATGATCCCCACCAACACTGGTGGGATAGCATGACTGCGGGTGTGATGCGCATTACGGGGCCACGCCTGCGCTTGTTCTGGATTGCCGGCCTGCTAACCGTGCCATTGGTGCTGGTCTATTTTATGGTCCCCAAGGCTGACTACCTGCCCGAGGGCAATCGCAACCTGGTGTTCAGTTTCATTAACCCGCCGCCAGGTGCCAACATGGATTTTATGGAAGAGGAGATGGGGCAGCAGGTGGCACAAGCAATGGCGCCATACGTCAGCGGTGAAAAGCAGCCCCAGATTGATAACTACTTCTTTGTCGCTTTCTCCAGTGGCATGTTCATGGGCGCGCGTACGGTTGATCCTGATCAAACCGGTATGTTGGTGCCACTAATCAATGGTGTAATTGCCGGCTTTCCGGACACCATCGGTTTTGCCTTCAAGGCCTCCTTGTTTGGTGGCTTGGGCGGTGGGCGTGCAATTGATATTGATATTCAGGGGCGTGAGCTGGAACCTTTGCTGCAGGCGGCATTTGCAGGTTTTATGGCGGTGCGGGAAGCATTTGGCACCATGCCACGACCCTTCCCGGGGCTGGAGCTGGCTGAGCCAGAATTGCGCCTGGAGCCGAATGAACGCCGCATTGCCGAAGTCGGCTGGGACCGAGGTGATATTGGCGGCATCATGCGCGCTTTGGGCGATGGTCTTTATGTTGCCGACTATTTTGATGGCGAACAACGCCTCGATGTGATTCTGCGCAGCGATGAGTGGACTACGCCGGAAGAACTGGCTGCCATTCCCTTGGCCACACCAGAAGGCGGTATTCAGCCAGTGGGTGAGCTGGTGGATGTGGTACGCACGGCCGGCCCGAATCAATTACGTCGTATCGATCGCCGCCGCACTGTCACATTACAGATTCGTTTGCCTGAAGGTATGTCGGTTGAGGAAGGTATTGACCTGATCAGGACCAAAGTCACACCGGCGATTGAGGCTGCCCTGCCGGAGGATGGGTTTATCCGCTATTCCGGATCAGCGGATAAATTGCAGACGACGCTGCGGAACATGACAGGCACTTTCCTGTTAGCGATTGCCATTTTGTATCTGCTTATTAGTGCCCTGTTTCGTTCATTTAAAGATAGCCTATTGGTGTTACTAACTATCCCCTTAGCGACTGTGGGTGGAGTGGCGGCACTGTTTGTCATGAATCTGGTGGGGATCACACAGCCGATGGATCTGTTGACGATGATCGGTTTCGTTATCCTGCTCGGTCTGGTGGTGAACAATGCCATCCTGTTGGTACATCAAACCCGTGCTGCTGAAAGGGAAGGGCTGGCACGGCGTGATGCGGTGGAACAGGCAGTGCATCTGCGTCTGCGGCCAATTCTGATGAGTACCCTGACCAGTCTGTTTGGTATGTTGCCACTTTTACTGGTGCCGGGGGCGGGCACAGAACTCTATCGTGGTCTGGCCGGGGTGATCGTTGGTGGCCTTGGGGTGAGTACTATATTTACCCTGATTCTGCTGCCGAGTTTGCTGCGTCTAGGGGAGGCAAAACAGGCAACAGCCTAGAAAACAGGCTGTTGAAAAAGCCTCATGCGGCACGATGCGGCGTTTACCCTCAAGGGGCACCAAGGAAAATCCGGCTCAAAATGCTCATTTACTCATTGTAAACTCGGCAACTGCTCCCTGCGTTGCCCTACCTCCTGCATCCATGCAGTCGTGCGCTTTTTCGCCGGTTTTTGCCTTGCCTCGCACTCACCTGAGACTTTTACATCAGCCTGTTAATGCTCGGCCTTTTTATCAAATGTTTCATTGCGTAAAAAATGAATGGTTTGCCGGATTGTTTCATCGCTGTCCATGATAAGCGGATGGGTGTGCGGTAATACTAAGAAGTCGGTCATACCTTCAACTTTGGCACGCTCAACCGACACCTTGCCATCATCCTCACCGGGAATATAAAGTGACAGGATCAGGTTGATGCTTTTATTCCCCGTGATGATGCCCACGGGATAATCGACGGCACCCAAGGTGTTGGGCAGGCTGCTTGGCTCAGTACCAAGTTGCTGGCCAGCCGGGCCATTCAGCGCATAATATCCTGGAAAGTCACCCAGATTATCAACCACTTCGCTGCCCTGGTTGGGCGGGCTCAACATTACGACTCGTCCCAGCTTGTCCAGCTGATGTTGGGATAAATAATAACGCACCAAAATGCCGCCCATGGAGTGGGTAACAAAATGTATTTTTTCAACTTCGTGTGATTCACAGTTTTTAACCGCCTTGCTGATATATGTCTCAGCCAGTGTTTCGATGGTGTATTCACGTGATGGGTAGTCCACGTTGATAATGTGGAAGCCGTCAGCTTTCAAGGCCTGCTCCATTTTTTCTAATGAACCATCGCTGCGTGCTAGTCCGTGCAGCAGAATGACGCACTCTTTCGGAGAAACATTCTGAGTCATTTGGTCTTGTGCTTGGGTATCGTTGGTGAAGGGCAATGCGATCAGTGACAACAAACCAATGAGTTTGATCGTATTGTGAAATTGCTTGTATTTTAGTTTCATTATGTGTGACGGGTTTAAGTATGGAGCCGAAGCTGGCTTCGGCTCCATTTTACCAATATGTGCTGTTTAGTTCTCCCAATCATGCAGTTTTTGCTTCAAGGCAGTGATTCGCGATTTGATTTTGCCACCTTCTGACTCGATGGTTGAAGCAATCACGATAGATGCAATACCCAGTCCCGCCAATATTGCCCAGCTACCCAGATCAAACATGTGTAAGGCCTGATAGGTCTGGTGTGCCAGGCCAACAACTGAGATGCTAATGCCACCAATAAACAAACTGCGTTGTTTATTTTTGAAGCCATAAAAAGAAGTTGCCATGCCAATGATGAAGCAGGCAAGGGCGGCGAGTAGGTTGCCAAATAGTATCAGATTGGCAATCAGACCTAAGCCCAATGCAGATACTGCCAGGCGATGGTAAAAGCGTGTGTTGTGTAATGTGCGTGTAGATAGTTCGATCAATATTATCGCGCTTACCACACTGCTAAGAGGAAAAATGATGGCATCGGCCAGTATGTGGCTTTCGAACAAGGCCGCAGAGAGCAACAGTCCTGTCGAAAATGCAGATAAGGTACTGAGCAGATTAAGCACCCCATGTAGTTTAGAATTTGCGGCCAAATACATGCCCACTTGACGCAGGGCAAAGAACAGCGTGGCTGCCAGGACGGCAAGCAGAAACAGATCGGCAGCATAAAGCCACAGGCTGCGGCCAAGTAATACGGCCAGAGGTAAAAACTGCAGTGACAGGGCTGTCATACCCTCCTGGGTTTTAGCTGAGCTGTGACCTGATGCTGCCCGTCTGGTCATGAAGATAGTCGTTACTACAAGTGCCACTATCAGTAAGCTGATTAGATTTGGATCTCGTAACGGTATTAGCAAAGCAGCATTGCTTAGCAAAAATAATATGGAAAGTTTTTTCGACATGCTGCGTGCCAGCACAACAAAGCCGAGAAAAATGATGGGGATCAGTAACACCATGGCCCCGGCACTGGTCATCAACGCGGTTTGCATGCTATCTACGGACCAGGCAACGTAATCGGGATAGTTAGTTGCCTGAGCCGTTGTGCTCTGTGAAAAGATAAAGGCGCCGAGTATGGCAAAGTTTGCGGGTACCGAGACCAGCGCCAATCCTAATAACAAACGCGCGCCTTTGCCTTCCTTAAGCCAGTGGCCACTGGCCAATCCAATTGCCGCCAGTGCGCCACTGTGGCCAAGCATCATTAGATAACGAAAGGTGTCGTTGCCGTTTTGCCAGCCCTTGGCCAAAAAGCTGTACATGGCGATTACCACAGCCGCTGCGCCGATCAGGCGTAGTAAGTCAGGCAGTTTTTTTATTAGATTTGACTGAGAGAAAGACGGACTGTTGCCAGTGTCTTCATTCCAGGAGTCGATTTTAGTGCTCATTGTTATTCTCCTCTACCAGTAGGTTTGCCAGTTCTTGACGCAGTTCTTGTTGTTGTTCCTGGGTGATGAAGTCATTCTCAACCGGGTCGATCGTGGAGTGGGTGTCATGGCACATTTCTGATTGACTGATCTTGACCTCCCAGCGATCAAAAGAACCATCCAGTTGGCATGCATAATCATCCAGCGATTTGTTGGAAGCATTTAATGCAGCACTGCTGGATTGCCGTGCGCGCATCAGGTTGTGTTTTTGTTGCTTCTCTGCAATGTGTGCCTCGCTGTCAGAAATATCCTGGGCAAGCTTCTGGCTGGTTAGTTGATACGTCTCGAGAGTTTGTTTGAGGCGGGCGGATTCTTGTTGGCAGTGTTGGCGTTTCTGTAGACAGGTGAGTGCTTTTGCTTCATCGGATGCGGCGCAGCTAATTGCTCGTTCGCGCCATTTTTGTTGTTTGTGGTTCAATTCCTCGATTTGTTGTTTTAGTTTGGCTTCCTCGCGGTAAATCTGGGCGAGGTTGACCTTGGCCTGGGCGATTTTTTTACGCATCTCATTCAGAGACGCCTGGATGACTGCGTCGTGATTTTCGATTTCCCCCACCACATTATCGATGCGGGTGACCAGGGTGGTTGAAAGACGTTTGAATATGGACATTTTGATTACCTCCGTTTTTTGATGTTGACGGGGTAAGTGTTGGCCAAGGAGTCGGATAAATAAACTTATTCGTGAGTTGTTTTCTATTTGTCTCCTGGCAGTATAAATTAAATATACTATTTGCTATCGTTCGACGGGAGATACCGCATGGCGCAAACAGAAGTATTAATCAAAACATTAAAACAAGCATTAAAGTCTCAACGACTGACATACGCCGAAGTAGCCCGACGCCTCGGAATGAGCGAGGCCAACGTCAAACGCATGTTTGCCAGTAAACGTTTTAGCCTTGAGCGACTGGAACAGATCTGTCAGTTAATGCAGATGGAGCTAAGTGATCTGTTTCAGCTATATGAAGAATCACGCCAGCAGATTACACAACTGACCGAGACGCAGGAGCGTGAGTTGATCTCGGATACCAAGTTATTATTGGTGGCGGTGTGTGTGCGTAACCGGCTCAGTTTTGATGAAATCATCGCTCACTATCAGATATCCAAGCCGGAATGCATTCACAGCCTGGCCAAGCTGGATAAACTCAAAATCATTGATCTATTACCCAATAATCGCATTAAGTTGCGGATTGATGAGGATTTTCGCTGGTTGCCCCATGGGCCGATTGAACGTTTTTTTGAAAAGCAGATTCAGGCTCAATTTCTTAAATCTAGCTTCAGTGGTGAAGGTCAACAACGCTTGTTCATGTCGGGACTGTTGAGCCAGTCATCCCGTGAGGTACTGATAAAAAAACTGCAGATTTTGGCCAAGGAATATGCGGACCTCCAACGCCAGGACGCCATGTTGCCCTACGATAAAAAAGAAAACATCGGCATGTTATTGGCCTTGAGGCCGTGGGAGTTGGAGGTGTTTAAGCCGTTATATCGTCGCTAAATGGATGTAAATACGTATAAAAAAGCCTCAAGTCGTCCTCCATTTGTGCCGCATATAATGATGTGCGTAGGCTACACAGATTTGTGTTGGCGGGTGATCACATAACAATATTCTTTGTATGGGTATATTTTCCTTGTATATTAATAAGCTATGAAGCTGGGACCTAAATTAACGCTCGGATATGTCATTTCTGCGCTGCTCGTCATTATCGTCGGCGTGGCAAGTTATAGCGCGGTACTTGAAGTCGAAGAGAAGCGCGAGACGATAGTTTTAACCGTGTTGCCCAATCTTCAATCATTGCAGGAAATTGAATCAGCAGGGCTGAGAATTATGGCAATTACCAGCGAATTGGTCTGGATGCATGCCTATGCCGCTAACGAGGTCAAGTCTGAAGAGTGGGAAGAAGAGCTGCATGAGCTTAAAGAAGAAGGCATTGGGCCTTATGATGCTGCCATTAAACGTTACAGAACTGTCGCGGAAAATAATGTTGATAAACATGAAGTTGTATTTGTCGACGCTATTGAGGGTTGGGGAGACAAAATTAAATCAGCCAGCCTTGACCTGATCAAACTCGAAGAGCTAGGTGCTTCGCTCAGTGAGCTGAATGAGGTTCGTGAAGAGCTGGAGGAGTATGAAGCAGGATTCATGCTTGCCATCGAGTCAGCCAAATTGCATGAGGCGGCGGAACTGGAAGTTGAGGCGGACATTCTGCGTTTGGTTGTTGATAAAACGCTTAAAACAATAATAATTGTAAGTGCCGCCGCGTGTGTGATCGCGTTGTTTCTTGGCCTGTTTCTGGCCCATAAAATCAGTCATCCGATCATCGCCCTGAAAAATGCGGCGATCGCCCTCGGGGAAGGAAACGTAAACGCGCGGGTCAATATTCATTCCAAGGATGAAGTGGGCAGTCTGGCCAGTTCATTCAATGCCATGGGTGACGCCCTGGGCAAGGCCGCGGCTGTGTTTGAAAACACCAGCGAGGGAGTCTTGATCGCTGATGAGGCTGGCAACATCGTTGCCGTTAACAAGGCGTTTGAATCTATCACCGGTTATCAAGAGCAGGAGGTGCTGGGTAGGAATCCACGGGTGATTAAATCGAATCGCCACGACGATGAGTTCTATGGCTCGATGTGGTCACAAATACTTGAAAAAGGCGTCTGGCGAGGTGAGATTTGGAACCGGCGCAAGAATGGTGATGTGTTTCCAGTGTGGCAATCGATTCGTGCGATTTATGATGAAAAGGCCAATGTGAGTCACTATGTCTCTGTCTTTTCTGATATCTCTTCTATCAAACAGTCACAGGAAAAACTCGATTTTCTGGCTTACCACGATCCCCTTACCGGCCTGCCCAATCGCTTACTGTTCCAAGACCGCCTGGAACATGCACTTAATCATGCCAAGCGTGAACAACATGGCGTCGCATTATTGTTCCTGGATCTGGATCGCTTCAAAAACATCAATGACAGTCTTGGTCATCCACTCGGGGATGTCCTGCTCGTAGAAGTATCGAAGCGTTTGAGTCAGCATGTACGACAGGATGATACGGTCGCACGGCTGGGGGGGGACGAATTTGTCGTGATTCTGGAGCGGGTTGAAAAGCCGGAAGATCCCGCTATTTTGGCACAAAAGATTATAGATACTTTTGAAGAGCCGATTATTGCCGAAGGCTATGAGTTGTTGGTCACCATGAGTATCGGTATCAGCCAGTATCCAAATGATGGAGAAGATGTGCCCACCTTGGTAAAAAATGCTGATGCGGCACTATATCGAGCCAAGGAAGAGGGGCGTAACTGTTTTCAATTCTATACCAGTGAATTGACTGAAAATGTAATTGAAAGACTGGCCATGGAGAATGCTCTGAGGGGAGCCCTGCAGGCCAACGAGCTGGTGCTATATTATCAACCCATCATTTCATTAAAGACGGGTCGTGTAGCTGGTGCCGAAACCTTATTGCGCTGGAATCACCCGGAGCATGGCACGATTTTGCCAGACAGGTTTATTGCGCTTGCTGAAGATACCGGGCTAATCCTTTCTATCGGTGCCTGGGTCTTGCAACAAGCTTGTCAACAAGCCAAATATTGGTTGGATAGAAGTTGCGACCTTAAAAGAATTGCGGTCAACGTATCAGGTTTGCAAATCCAGCGTGGACGTTTTGCCAGTATTGTCAAGGATGCTCTGGATGCAACAGGGCTGGATGGGCGTCACCTTGAATTGGAAATCACAGAAAATATGATTATGAAGAATACTGATAAGGCGATCTCAGTGCTAAACGAACTCAAGGAAATGGGTGTGCAAATTTCAATCGATGATTTCGGTACTGGCTATTCATCCATGAGCTATCTTAAACAGTTACCTATAGACAAACTGAAAATTGATCAGTCATTTGTGCGTGATATTGAAATCGATGAGAATGATAAAGCCATCACTCGCGCGGTGAAAGCCTTGGCCAAGAGTCTGCAATTGAGTGTGGTAGCTGAAGGCATAGAAACTGTAGAGCAGGAAATGTTTCTGAAAGATCTGGGCTGTGAAGAAGGTCAGGGTTACCTTTATAGTAAGCCTGTGACAGCGGCTGAATTTGAAGGCCTATTGGAAGGCTGCGTGATTGTATCGGAAAAACGGGCAACCTGAATAGTAGGTTTCCACATCAGAATTAACGCACCTGTACTGCCACACCATCTTCAATCGCCTCACTCGGATGAGTGATCACCTGCTGCCCTTCATTTAAGCCAGACACCACCTGAGCAGTTAAACCATTGCGTTGTCCAAGCTCCACTGTGATCTGATTGGCTGTATCATTTTCAACTACAAACACCGCCCAGCCCTCTTCAAATCGAAACAGACTGCTGGCAGGGATCGTTAATACATCTTGTTCTTCCCACAGGATAAAGCTTGCCTCGACGCGGTAACCATCACCCAGGCGTTGCCAAAGTTCGGGTTCAGAAGTCAAGTCTGAGATCACCAGCACACGTTGTTCTTCTACTCCCAGGGCGGAGATCTTGGTAAAGCCGACCGGTTCGATGGTGCGGACGTGGCCTTCCAGTGGGTAGTCACCGCCCCAGCGTTCGAACAATACGCGGGTACCGGGGCTGATTTTGACGGCATCCGCCGAAATAACATCCACTTCAACTTCCAGTTGTTTTGGATTACCAACTTCTATCAAGGCTTCACCCGCAGCGACAACGCCTTCACTTTCGCGCATTACTTTCAGCACGCTGCCGCTGATCGGTGAGCTGATATCGAGGCTGTCTCCTCCTTTGGTGCCGGCATAAGCCAGTGCAGTTTTGGCGGCCTCCAGTTCATGCAGGGCGATATCGACGGCAAACTGAGCTGATTGTTCGAAGGCCTGACTACTGCGCAGTTTGGTCAAGGCCTGATCTTCTTCCCCCTTGGAGGCGCATTGCACCTTGCACAGATCGAGAATGCGCTGGTAATCCAGTTGCGCCAGTTCGGCTTCGGCCTGGGCGGCGGCTGCCTGCTCACGGGCGGCTTCAAATGCCGCTTCGGCGCCTTCAATCCGTGCCTGTGCGGCGGCACGGCTGCGTGGATCGAGCACCGCCGAGGGCAGTGGCTCGAGCTGGATCAGGCTTTGACCCTGACTAAATGTATCACCCACTTTGAGATCAATGCGGCGGGCGTAGGCAGAGACGGGTGAGGAAATGACATAGCGGTCTATCACACGGGATTTGCCTTCTTCATCAATGGCGACACGCAGTGGGGCGCGTTTGACTGTGGCTACGTCCACCCACTGGGGCGAAGGCTGAAATCCGTAAATAATAAAGGCCAGGACCGCGATGGCCGCGATG
>CALZIO010000039.1 GCA_945787785.1 uncultured Chromatiaceae bacterium | reverse complement strand
GTCCCTCAGAAGATGAGAGAACTCACCATGAATATCCGATTGGTCTTTGATTATTTGAAAATGACCAGAAATTCATGCCAAGCGGCGAATGGTTGAGGCGGAGAACAAATTCACCGTGCTTCTTTTAGGCCTACCCTTGCTTGTTGAATCAATTTGCGGTGATATTGTCATAGGCTGCATGTCATCGGTCACAAAGGAGAATTCTATGAAGCCTTTCGCTTTAATGG
This sequence comes from uncultured Chromatiaceae bacterium, assembly GCA_945787785.1. GTDB lineage: Bacteria > Pseudomonadota > Gammaproteobacteria > Tenderiales > Tenderiaceae > Tenderia. Next base: position 26,001 of record CALZIO010000039.1, on the reverse strand, counting down.
TTACATGCGCTTTTATCTGCAATTTAGCGCTAGCCAATCCAACAGTAAAATTAGGCATGTCAGAGGAGCAGCTGCTGAAGATTGTTGACGCAAAAAAGGTGTTCGGAATGGACGGTCATCAGCACGGTTACAGTGATTTCACAGAAGTAAACCCGGTCGTTTATGTAGATACTTCTTCATCAGCTAGAAAGCTCGAGTACTATTTTCATGAAGGAAAGCTTTATAAGATTTACACAATTTATCGCGACCAATCCGACGTTAGTAACTTGTATCAGAAAAAGTTCAATGAACTAGCCGCCCGGTTGGGCGAGCCTAAGCGCCAATATACAAGTGAATATTTTTCCATGCCGATTCAGCACAACGTTTGGGACATGGGTAATGAAGAGTTGGATTTGCGTTTCGGTGCCGGGTACGTTTATGAAGTATTAGTCAATAAGCCCGCTGCGCTGGAAAAGAAAAAACAGTTGGAAATGGAGTATGCCATTTGAGCGAACTGATCTCTGTTGATAGTCCCGCTGGTCAATGCGATCGGTTAGAAGAGCTGAGATCTGCTTGGCACCTTAAGTTGGCTTGTAACAAGCCTTAGGTGTTTTCCTTTTCCTCAGTGAGCACGTCTTTGATAAGCTGCAACCCGCGTGGCACATCTTCGCCAATGGTAATCGCGCCCGCCTTTGAGATTAGGTCATTGTGCGTCACCGACACGCGCCCACCGACAAATACCGGTACTTGCAGTTGGCCAATTAGCTCGGCGAGATCGTCTCGGCACGGATCGACATTTTCCGGAAAGCTGCCAGCCAAGACCAGCGCCGAACTGCCAGAACGATCCACGACCTTGGCCAGCTCATGCAGCGGCATGTTGGCTCCCAGCAACAGCGTGCCAAATCCCTGCGCCTGGGCTGACATGGCAAACATTATTATGCCAAGCTCGTGATACTCCCCTGGCAAACACGCGATCACCAGTTGTTGGTCCGCCCCGGATTTCGCACCGTGATGCAAACGTGCCCCCAGCCGATTTCGAATATAGCTGGTAAAAAAGTGTTCTTCGGCAACTCCGCCCTTGGTGTCTTGCCAGCGCCTGCCAAGTTCGTGCAATGTCGGCACAATAAGACGCCGTGTTACCACGTCCACCGGGTATAGCGACAGCGCCTCGTTATAAATGTCGTCGATGGCTGCCTCATCAAAACGACTTACCACCGTAATGGTTTCTTTTAGGTAGCGGTCCCAAACGTTGGGTTGCTGCGCCGAGCGAGTCTCGCGCTGAGCTTGGCGCTGCTCCAGCGTTGCTTTAGCCTGGCTGATCGATATACCTTGGTCCAGCAGGTCTACCACCTCGTTGATAAGATTGACATCGTCCTGGCTATAGAGCCTATGTCCCGAGTCAGTGCGGTGCGGTTTTAGCAAGCCATAACGTCTTTCCCAAGCTCGCAGCGTAATGCTATTCACACCGGTTAGATTGGCCAGCACGCGAATCGGTAACAAGCTCGCCGCCTTGTCTTGATCATCATTTCGTTCAGCTTTCATCGCATTCCTTAATTCAAATATATGTATTCATTATAGCCGCGTAGCTAACTGTAAGGCACGCGCTTGTACAGCAACTGTACAGGTTTTGCCCAAGTCCTAACGGCTGATCTGGTCCAAGTGGTCTCGAATAACAACCAATACCCCCGTTATATGTTCGTATATAATATACAAAAAATATACAAAAATAAACAAAACAAAATAACTAATTGATATTATAGATTTATAATTTTAATAAAAAACTGTACATAACCTTGACAATTTATACAAAAGTTCTACAATCATTCTCAAGGCAAGACAGAAACGCCGATTAACAGACTCTCAACTACGAGGATATGAAAATGGATAACAATGAAATTGCAAATATAGGGACAGTTGAACGCGCCTTACGCATGGCGGTTACGTTGGGTATTGTTGTCGCAGTGCTGAACGTTAACGGCGAACTGGGTTATTTGGCTTTACTACCGCTGTTGGCCATCTATACCGGCATTACCGCCTTTATCGGTTGGGACCCTATCGAAGCCCTGGCCGATTCTATGAAGCAATCGATGACAAGCTCTGCCAGCCGCATAGATGTTGGCCTGGCGCATTGATAGCCAAGGCGACAAGGGCAGCTTGGTAAACATTTTAGGTTTAAAGGTAGTTGTATCAGTAGCAAAAGATGAATGACTTTTCACTTATCCAGGAGGATAGAATCATGTACAACAACATCAGCATCTCAGGCAGAATTTTCAGAATCGCATTAAGCACAGGCCTTATCGTAGCAGTGCTTAACAGCACCGGCCCGCTTGGCGCGATGGTCTACTTACCCTTCGTATCCATTTATGCTGGTCTTACTGCATTTATTGGCTGGGACCCTGTCAACGCGATTGCAAACGGGATTGGACCAAGGCTGGCGAAAGCAAAGGTTCATCCAGTCGTGCTGGAAAAGGCAACTGGGTGACTCAATGATGCAAGAGAAAGCCCTCTTGTGGTTAGAGGGGAGACGGTGTGCACAAAGTAGTAATCGGTGCACACCGTTTTTTGTGAAGATTTAGGTTTATTTAAAAAGCTTGAATTATGAAAACACTATCCGCGTTTATTTCACTGATGGTGTGTGCGTTTGCTAACACGGTAATTGTGGATGAATGTCCTGAATCGCAGTGTTAGAAAATAGTCATCACGATTACTGGGAACGAATGCAGTGCAACGAAATAGTGACCATAAAATCACACTCGGCGTGCGCCGGTGTTTATTGGGTGACCCCGTCAGATTCGATGGCGGCCATAAGCACAACCGGTTTATCACGCAGCAGACGTCTCACTTATTCCGGCAGAGTTACCCACAACACTACCCCGCTGCGCTAATACTTCGCAACACAGTATATAGATAGCATGGCAATCATCGTATGGTTCCGGCGAGACCTACGCCTGAGTGACAATCCTGCTTTGTATCATGCCGCAGCTACAGGCAAGGTCATTCCGGTATTCATTTATGATCCCCGCGCAGACGAACCGTGGTCGCCCGGCAGCGCTAGCCGTTGGTGGCTGCACCACAGCTTGGCATCCTTGCAGCGCGATATTCTTGCGCGGGATAACCGGTTGATCATACGCCAGGGGGATACTCTGGAAACGCTAATTGAACTTTGTCGCCAAAGCGGCGCGGACAAAATCTACTGGAACGAGTGTTATGAACCCAATGCATTGGCTTTGGACAAACGTGTCACCAGTGCGCTAGATGCGCAAGGGTTTGAACATCGAAGCTTCAATGGTCAGTTGTTTTATAAACCGGGCACGGTATTGAATAAAAGCGCCAAGCCTTATCGCGTTTTCAGCGCTTTCTGGAAAGCCTGCCTAAAGCGCGGAATACCGTTAGATACCCTAACAGAACCAGACGACATGGCAACGACTGATAATGCGCTGGTGTCTCTCACGCTTGACGAGTTACAGTTGCTACCCAAAGTTCCTTGGGATAAAAAGCTTAAAACCATCTGGAAAATTGGTGAAGCTGAGGCGCATCAGTTGTTGGACGAATTCTGTGAAGACGGCATTCGAATGTACACAGTCGCTCGCGATTATCTCGCTGAGTCTGCTACGTCACGGCTCTCTCCGCATCTTCATTTCGGCGAGATCTCAGTGCGACAGATAGCCGCGAGGCTTGAGGCGTGTATTGCCGTCAATACCGAGCCGGGCCTGCTCAAGGCCGCCGAGCGCTATCTTAGCGAATTAGGCTGGCGGGAATTTGCCCATCATATATTGTTCTATTTCCCCCATACGGTTCGAGAGCCGTTTGACCCTAGGTACAAGACGTTTCCTTATCGCAAAGACCGAGACGTCATGACTGCCTGGACGAATGGTAAAACAGGTTTTCCGATAGTTGATGCCGGTATGCGCGAGCTATGGCACACGGGTAGCATGCATAACCGTGTGCGCATGATCGTCGCCTCGTTACTCACCAAGCACGGTCAGATTCACTGGCTCGAGGGTGCACGTTGGTTTTGGGACACACTGGTAGATGCCGACCTTGCTAACAACACCATGAACTGGCAATGGGTTGCCGGTTGTGGTGTGGATGCTGCGCCCTATTTCCGTATTTTTAATCCCATTAGGCAAAGCCAGAAATTTGATCCAAAAGGGATGTATTTGCGCAATTGGCTACCTGAGCTCAGCGGTTTATCCAGCAAGTATATTCACGCGCCCTGGTTGGCTCCTGGTGTGTTTCTAGCAGATGCTGAAATAACATTGGGCGAAACTTATCCGTGTCCCATTTTGGATCTCACGCAAGGTCGTGATCAGGCATTGGCCAATTACAGGAGTTATGTCGCTCGCCGATCAGATCTGTAAGACACACTCCGCTAATGAACTATACCCGCGCGGATCAAGTTAGATTATGTATGAAGCGAGAAAATTCTGGCGCCAGGGGTTTATATCCTGGTGCCAGAAATATTAGGATTACTGGAAACGAATAGTATTACCGAATGCTTGGCGCCAGGTGATGCCGTCACTGCTTCTCCACACATCGTGCAGTTTTTCATCATTCACGTCCACGCCGCCAGTCATATAAATTGCGCCATCGTGCACTGTGACACGGTGCGAGTGTCGGGCCTGAAATCCACCTGTTGTGGTTTGTAAATCCCAGTCGCCATTGGCAGGGTTGTATCTATATACCTTGTCGGACGCTTGGCCTGTGCCATCTTCTCCACCGATTAACCACATGACATTATCGAAAACCACGACTTGGTGTTTTGTATAAGCGGTTGGAAGATATGATGCAGTATCATCAGTCCAATTCACACCATCAGATGAATACCAGACGGAATTTAATCTGCTACTCGGAGAGGCTTCACCACCAATGACCCAAAGTTTGTTGTCATAGACGACGGCTTGGTGAAATCCGCTATCACCATAAGCAGATGTTGACGTCGTTCCGCCGCTTATAGGTGACCAGAGCTCTCCATCTGAACTTGACCAATTGCCGTCATCACTACTTGAGCTAATATAGCCACCCAGTATCCACATCTCATTATTGAAAGTTACCATCTGGTGACCGGAGCGGACCAAACTCAGGCTACCTGTTTGTTGCCAACCATTGCTTTCATCGTAGCTCCAGATTTCATTGCTCTGCCCGCTGTTCAGCGCGCCAGCACTCAACCAAAGCTTATTATTGAAAACAGTTGTTTCAAATTTGCTGCGTGCAGTAAATGAAGCTGAGTTGGTCTCTTCACTCCAGTTCACCCCATCGCTGGACGACCAGACATCGTTTTTAACGTTAGTGGCTGCGTCGTCGCCGCCGATGACCCATAGCTTGTCGGCGAAGGACTCAAACCCAAACTGCTGGCGGGCAGAGAAGTCACCACCATGGTGTTCGAGTTCCCAATTTATGCCATCCGTTGTAGACCAGACGTCATTGCTGTAATTAATTCCGCCGAGACTCCCGCCAACTACCCACATCTTGTTATTGAATACGACAGCTTCGTGCCCAAATACGGCAGGGTAAGGTAGATTTGGTGTTATCTGGTCCCAGGTGATGCCGTCAGCCGATGACCAGATATCATTTTTAACTCCGTTATCCCATCCACCAATTAACCAGAGTTTGTCATTGAAGACCACCAGTTCGTGGTCTTCCCTGACGGCGGCGAAGCTGGCGGCTGGAGTTACTTCTGTCCAGGTAACACCATCGTCAGATGACCATATATCGTTTTTACGCTCAGTATCATCTTGCCCGCCAATCAGCCAGAATTTGTTGTTGAAAATTATGACCCGATGTTTTTCGCGAGCACTGAATGCCCCAGCGCCCTCAAAGGTCCATGCTTCACCATCACTGGAGGACCAGATATCGTTTGATAAAGGAGAACTCTCTTTTCCGCCAATGATCCAAAGCTTATTGTTGAATACAACCACTTGATGGTACATCAGCCCTACAGTGGGGGAAGTAGTGAAGCAGGGGTCACAGCCAAGTTGCGAGCTCCATTGCGAGGAACCGTTGTTTAAAAAATAAATTTCTCTTCTCGCTGAGGCATCGTCACGGCCGCCGCCGATTAGCCAGAGACCATCTTTACCGGCTTGATTGTTAAAGTTGACAACCTGGTGCCCCTGTCTAGCGATATTCAGCGGTAGCGGCCCGCTTATGGTTTCTTCTGTCCATGTTTTCCCATCTGGGGATGTCCAGACATCCTTCTTGGCTGAGCTTGCACCTTCATTACCGGCAATAAGCCACAGTTTATCTTCAAATACGACTAATTGGTGGTTATATCTTGCGCTGAATTTTGTATAAGAAACCGTCGCATGGGTGCTTTCTCGTTGACCATTGGAGAGCCAGTAATAGCCAGTTTCAGTTGATGTGGCCGTGTTTTCGGTTAGTGTTATGCCGGTTGCGCCACTGAGGAGTTCTGAATAAGAAAAGGTTGAACATGACGAAAGGCCAATGAGTGTGCAAATATTAATGCGTGCGCTGGCAAAAGTATAACCGGATGTGTCGGTAGGCAGAGTGACCTCGGAATTTGAAGCGCCAATCCAGGCCGTAAAGGCAACCTCATTTTCAACGACCAGGCTGTAATTGGCCGTGCCCGAGCCAAATGATCCAGCAGCTGCTGCAGTAGCGGTAATGGTTGTTGTGCCTGGTGCTAATAATGTCGCAACACCGCTGTTATCGACCGAAGCAACACTTGTGTCGCTGCTGCTGTAGGTGATAGCGCCACCGGAATTGCTGGTAGCTGCATTGGTATAGCTGGTATCGAATAGATACTTAGTGACGGGGCCTGTAGTTGTGAACGTGACTGTTGGCGCGGTGGATCCGGTTCCGCCACCACCTCCGCCACCACCACCTCCGCATGAGATAAGGATGACAGACAAAAACATCAGGCTAACCAGCCTAAAAATTCGGTTGGAATTCTTCATGGGGCTCTCGGTGGTCATTGGTAATTTATTTCACTAGGGTTAATATCGGTATAAAGTTTGTTTTCTATACCATCTTCCATGATACAAACAGGGTTAGCTTATTCTAACTGTTTGTTTTATTTAAATTTCAGTTTGAATCTCTATGTCTTAGGATGATTTATCCAACACAAAGTTCATAACTACACCATTAACCAATTCTTAACCAATCCTGCGACTGGATACTACCGCCACAATTCATCATGTGCAAATCTCACTATATATAACTCAAAACTCGATCTATTGGCGATCTATAGTAAAATCGCGCCACTGTTTTAATAAACAAGAAAACTGTTATGGAAATTAATGTTAACGGAGAAACACGTCAGGTCGCAGAGGATTACTCTGTCGCCCAATTAATCAGCGATATGGAACTCACAGGCCGTCGCTTGGCGGTAGAGGTGAATCTCGAGATAGTCCCGCGCAGTACTCATGAGTCGCATCAACTTCAACCGGGGGATAAGGTTGAGATAGTGCATGCCATCGGTGGTGGCTAACAACCTACTGCAATATGTGATCTGAGGATGCAGTTGGTTGTTATTAGATCTTTACCCAACAGGGTATAATCATCACTTTCGTTTTTATCCTTTCAAATAGGAAATGTTATGTCGGACACAGCCCAAGTAGCTGGTAATGATCCTTTGGTCATCGCTGGTGTTGAATACAGTTCCCGCCTGCTGGTGGGTTCTGGTAAATACAAGGATCTTGAAGAGACCCGCCTGGCTACTGAGGCGAGTGGCGCAGAGATCATCACCGTGGCGGTGCGCCGCACCAATATTGGTCAGAATCCGGATGAGCCTAATCTGCTTGATGTGGTGCCACCGGAAAAATACACCATACTGCCCAATACCGCTGGTTGCTATAACGCCGACGATGCGGTGCGTACCTGCCGTCTTGCGCGTGAGCTGCTCGGTGGTCACGACTTGGTTAAATTGGAAGTGCTGGGTGATGAGAAGACCCTGTTTCCGAATGTGATGGATACCCTCAAGGCGGCTGAAATTCTGGTTAATGATGGTTTTAAGGTAATGGTTTACACCACCGACGACCTGATCGTGGCCAAGGAGCTGGAGGCGATGGGTTGTGTTGCCGTGATGCCGTTGGGAGCGCCAATCGGTTCAGGTCTGGGGATTCGCAATCCCTACAATATTCGTTTTATTGTTGAAGAGTTGAACGTGCCGGTGCTGGTGGATGCCGGTGTCGGTACCGCTTCGGACGCTGCGGTTGCCATGGAATTGGGTTGTGACGGTGTGTTAATGAATACAGCGATTGCCGGGGCGCAGAATCCGGTATTGATGGCGGCAGCTATGAAGAAGGCCGTTGAAGCCGGACGTGAGGCTTTTCTGGCCGGGCGCATGCCACGTAAACTTTATGCGAGTGCCTCGTCGCCGCTCGAGGGTACTTTCTTTTAAGAGTTAACCAAGACATAAAGGATGTAGGGATGGCGCGAAGCGTGCTTTTTTCGGGATCTTTGTGTCCTTTATGATTTATTCGTATGTCAGTTTCTGAAAAACAACAGCAACGCACAATTCGCAGTTTTGTTCGCCGTCAGGGACGCATGACGCCCTTGCAGGAACGGGCACTGGCGGAGTTATGGCCCAGGTTTGGTCTTGAGTTCAGTGAGCCATTGCTCGATCTGGATGATGTGTTTGGCCGTTCTGCGCCAAAGGTACTGGAGATTGGCTTTGGTATGGGGGATGCCTTGGCCGAAATGGCCTTGAACCATCCTGAGCAGGACTACCTTGGCATTGAAGTGCATCGCCCCGGAGTTGGCCGCTTGCTGGCTAAGCTGGACGAGCAGGGTTCAGATAACGTGCGTATTTATTGCCATGATGCAATTGAGGTTTTGCAGCAGCAAATCCCCGATGGCTCGCTTGATCGTGTATTGCTTTTCTTTCCTGACCCCTGGCACAAAAGACGTCACAACAAGCGCCGTATCGTCCAGCTGGGCTTTGTCGAAATGATCCGCGCTAAACTTAAACCCGGCGGTGTGTTTCATATGGCCACAGATTGGCAGGATTATGCCAAGTGGATGATGGGTGTTATGAATAACGCCGAAGGTTTTGAGAACCTTGCTGGCGAGGGACAATATTCAGAACGCCCCGATTACCGCCCTATCACCAAGTTTGAACGCCGCGGTCAGCGTCTTGGCCATGGCATTTGGGATTTGTTATTCAAAAAGATGTAGGGTGCGCCATGCGCACCTTTAGCCAATAAATTGTTAAGGAGCCCCTGGATTCCGGATCTGCGCTACGCTCCGTCCGGAATGACGAATTAATAAGAAGCTCCTTAAATTGCGCCAGAATTAGGTGCGCATGATTTATCCCAAGTCGATATTCAACAAACCAAGCACACCTTCAAGACCACAGTGGTTGAGTGAGGTATGCGCCTGCTCCTGAACCTTGGGTTTGGCATGATAGGCAATGCTTAATCCAGCTTCTTGCATCATCACCAGGTCATTGGCGCCATCACCCATGGCAACGGTTTGAGAAGGTTTTATGCCCAGCTCTTCACACAGCTGCAACAAATAATTGGCCTTGGCTTCAGCACCAACGATATTGCCGTGGATTTCGCCGGTGAGTTTACCGTTTTCAAATTCCAGGGTATTGGCCAAGGTGTAATCCAGGCCCAGGCGGTTTTTGAGTTTGTTGGTGAAATAAGTAAACCCACCTGAGACCAGGGTGATCTTGATGTCGTTGGCCTTGAGGCCCGCAATCATCTGCTCTGCACCAGGGTTAAGTGTTAAGCGTTCATTGTAAACATGATCCAGCGCACCTTCTTCAAGGCCGGTGAGCAGGGCGATGCGGCGACGCAGTGAAGTCTCGAAGTTGATTTCGCCACGCATAGCGGCTTCGGTGATTTCAGATACTTGTGGCTTAACGTCGATGAAGTCGGCAATCTCATCGATGCATTCGATGCTGATCAGGGTCGAGTCCATGTCGGTGACCAGCAGTTTCACCTCGGCAGGATTAAAGCCATCGGGTAGCAGATTGATATCAAAATCTTCTTGTTGTTTGTGTTGGGCCAGCCTGTGTGGATCAACATCACCGTTAACCTGAATGCGGTAATACCCCTTGGCTTCGTGCAGAGTGCCCTTAAAAGATTCGCTTAATGCGACTGCTTCGTGCTCGGTTAGGCGTGGACCTTGGAGAATCAGTGTTGCCATCTGTGCTTATGCCTTCATCTAAATCGTCATCGGGACGCGTATTTTCCCACAGCGTTCGGGCTGGGGCAAAAAATTGCGGCTAATGGTGCGCTCAGCGCACTCTATGGCAAAAATAGTTGCAATAGTTCGTTAAGGTAGTTGCGTCCCTTTTCAGTGGGGCGAATCAGCTGTACATTCCATTCGAGCAGTTCATTTTCCTCAGCTATACGCAGCTGTTCTTCGACAATAGAAATGGGCAGGCCAGTGTGATCATTAAATTGATGTGGAGCAAAGCCGTCGCTTAGACGTAAGGCATTAAGCATGAATTCGAAGCCGGCGTCGTTGCTATTAAGCTTATGTTCGGTGCTGATTCGTTCTGTGCCGGCGGCCTTGGCAAGATATTCGTCCGGATGGCGCAGTTTGCTGTTGCGGCGAATGGTTTGATGCTGAGCATTGCTGATCTTGCCATGAGCGCCTGCCCCAATGCCAAGGTAATCGCCAAACTGCCAATAGTTTAAATTGTGCAGACAGCGCTTATTCGCTTTGGCGTAGGCCGAAACTTCGTAATGCTGATAATCAGCCTCGGCCAGTTTGTGTTGACATTGTTCCTGCATACTCCAAAGTGTTTCATCTTGTGGCAGCACTGGTGGCTGATGATGAAACAGGGTGTTGGGTTCCAGTGTTAACTGATAATGGGAAATATGCGTGGGTTCCAGGGCGATGGCGGTGTTGACGTCTTCAATCGCCTGTTCGAGACTTTGTTGTGGCAGGCCAAACATCAGATCCAGATTAAAATTATCAAAGCCGACATCATGTGCCAGCTCGGCAGCACGTAGCGCTTCCTTGCGGCCATGGATACGACCAATGCGTTGCAGGGCATCGTCATTAAAACTCTGTACGCCTATGGAAAGACGGTTGATACCCAGAGCACGGAATTCGCGAAACTTGTCCGATTCTATGGTGCCGGGATTTGCCTCCAGAGTGATTTCGATGTTGGCTGGTAAATTCAAGCGGGCGCGGATGCCGGATATCAACTCGTCTAGTGCTTCTGCTGAAAAAAGGCTTGGCGTGCCACCACCAATAAAGACTGTGTGTAATGGTCGGCCCCAGATCTCAGGGAGTTCCTGGTCCAGATCACTCAATAGCGCATTTACATACGCTTTTTCTGGAATGCCGTTTTTGTGTTCATGAGAATTGAAGTCGCAATAAGGACATTTTCGTACACACCAGGGGATGTGCACATATAAGCTGAGTGGTGGTAGTGACGTAAAGTTGAACATTTTCGGATTAAATTGGCAGATAAATTTTCACGGGAAAAATAATAACATGAATGCCCGTTCAGCTGATTGGCTTGGCTGTCACTTGGACCGAATGTTACCCTTGCCACCATGTTTGAACTACTGATTACAAACACGCTGAAAAGCCTGCTTTTTCCGCCGGGTTTGTTCTTATTGTTGTTGTTGCTTGGATTGATCCTGTTCAAGCATCATGCGCGCCTTGCCAGGGTATTGTTGTGGACCAGTTTCGTGACTGGCTATTTGTTGAGTACGCCCTTGGTGTCAGGATTGTTATTGCAGCAGTTGCAAGTTTATCCGGCGTTGACAGATGCAGAGATTAAACAGTCACAGGCGCAAGCGATTGTGGTTCTTGCTGCCGGACGTTATAAAGACGCCCCTGAGTATGGTGGTGATACTGTGGGAAATCTAACTTTGGTGCGGGTTCGTTATGGCGCCTATCTTCATCGTTTGACTGAACTGCCCATTGTAGTGAGTGGTGGCCATGTATTCGATAAAGAAGGTGATAGTTTGGCCCTGGTCATGGCGAACAGTCTGCGGCAGGATTTTCATATTACGGATGTATGGTTGGAGGATATGAGTCGCACAACCGCTGAAAACGCCATTCTGACAAAATCCCTGCTTGAGGAGAAAAACATCAGCAAGGTATTTCTTGTGACTCACGCATTACACATGCCGCGTGCGGTAGAAGTTTTTAAGCAAGTAGGTCTTGATGTGACTCCCGCACCGACTCGTTTTGCAGTATTGGAAGACCAATGGTTGTTTCTGCTATTGCCGAGTCCAGGGGCGGTTGTTAGCTCTTACTATGCTTTACATGAAATGGTTGGCCGACTTTGGTATGCAATACGCTACTAGCAAATATATTCTTTACGGTGCATTTTTGTAGAGTTCAAGGTTGTTAATACGTTGCTTGATTTCATCTAGCGCGAGCTGATAATTGTTGCCTTCAACGTCCCGGTATTGTGATTCAAATTTCTGCTGTGTGATGCCCTCTGGCAAGTCGCTTATGCTGGGAAAGAAAAACCGCTCATTATTTAACTGAGTGGCCTGTTGTTGTAAATATTTTGCGCTTTGTTTGCCACTGCTGAACTCAGCGAATCGAATGCCAGCATGATCGGCTGCAAGATCCGCAAAGCTGAAGCCTGATCCACCATAAAGCGAGTCAGACAGTTCCTTGAATTCACTCATGGCAAAACTCAACTGGCTGTCAGAGAGGATTTTTATAGTAGCTGCGTAGATGAAATGCAGGCTTAAATCATTCCGCTTGGCCAAGGTTGCAGTTGGCGCTTTGGCCTGGCACCGACGTAGTTCCTGTTTCGGTACAGCTTGGAAGATGCTGTTGAAACGATAGTTGCCAAACAGTATTGCAGTAGCATATAAGGCGGCATGATTTTCACTACCGGCATCTGTAGTTGAATTGTTCTGTTGGGCCGCCAGGGATATGGCTTGTTGCAAATATCCAGCCAGGGAGGTTTTTTCTTCCCAGCCTAGGTGCTGGCAGAGTTGTGAATAGTAATAGTGAATCCTCTCAGGTGAGAGGGTTGCACCTGAGTTGCCATTAAATAGCTTTGATAAATTAGCGAGGTTGGCTAATTGCGCACCCAGATCTTGAATCGGTTGATAGTTAACAATGATTCCCTTGTTGAAAGTTTTAATACCCTTGACTGAGCTAAAAAAAGTTTCACTTTGCTGTTCACCTAACAATTGCACGGAAGCATGCTTGATTAGCTGTGAAGCTACTTTGCCCGGCAATGTTATTTTGCCGATCTTAATCGTATCTGGATCAATAGATGTGCTGGAAACAGGCAGGCTAATAATTAGGTTGATGTAATCTCCAAATGGATTCTCAGGCAAGTAAAGTGAAACCATTAGTTTGGTTCCTGTCTTAGTAGAGATGCTCGATCTGCCTTGCAGACGTTTGATGCCGCGTGTCGCCAGTTTAAAAAAACTGTTTATGTCATCCTCGGTGATGAATATTTTCATTTGTCTGTTGAAGTAACCGGCGAGTTCCAATTGTCTGTAGACACGTTTGACGCGCTGAACGTCACGAGGCGTGGCGGCGCTAGTATTGGTCACATTGCTTTCATTTTCACTGATGCTGACGAGCAGTAGCAGAGGAAGCAGGAATATTGATACCAACAATACACCGGCCATAATTTTCCAGAGTTTGCGTGACGATCGTTTTGTTGTTTTTGGCGTTCCCATATGACTCGGTGTTATTTGTTTTGTTGTCAGTAGGATCATGAGCATATCCAAAAACAGCTCGGTTGGGACTTGGTTGAGGAAATAAAAAGAGCGCACCCGGGATTAATTCGTCTTTAGGGAGGGTTGGAGGGGAGGAGGGGAAAAGACTCGTCCCGGGTGCGCTAAACAGAGATAACTACATCTACTACGGTTCCCAGTATCTCAAGCTCGTCATATAAATAAAAGAAAAAATAATTTATAAAAACCATAGATAATAATAGTTACATTGTGCGCGTAATTAATATGGCTAATACATGCAAGCTTATTGTAAGAATTTCTATTAGAATGGGTATAAAAAAGCGCACATGGGGTTCGGGTTGTCTTTTATTTTTGGGGGGGGAGGAGGAGATGAAAAAGACTGGCCCCATGTGCGCTAAGAACATAACTATGTCTATTACGGTTGTAAATATGCCAGAACATTAATATAAATAAAAATAGAAAGAATTTATTGTTAGAATAGATGATAGTCTATGCAAAAGAGAGTGCTCATGATTAAAATTAGAAATGCTACCTTCCGCCAACTGCAAGTATTTGAGTCTATTGCCAGAAATGGTTCGTATACCGCAGCAGCAGAAGAGCTGCACCTGACTCAGCCTACCCTTTCGATGCAGGTTAAAAAGCTTACTACTATTGTTGGAATGCCGCTTTTTGAGCAAATCGGCAAACGGATTTCATTGACTGCCGTGGGTGAAGAGCTGCTCAAGACCTGCCGGTCAGTTTTTGAGAACCTGGATGAGTTTCAGATGACCATTTCCGATATTAAGGGTGTGAAAGAGGGCGTTCTGCGCATTTCCGGTGTCACGACGGCCGAGTATTTTGCCCCTCGGATCCTTGGGGATTTTTGTAAAAAATATCCTGGTATTAACATCGCCCTAGAGGTGACCAACCGTCGCAATGTTCTGGAACGGCTGGAGCAGAACCTGGATGATATCTACATCGTCGGTCAGGAACCAACGAGCCGGGGGATTCATACCATCCCATTTCTCACCAATCCCTTGGTGATTTTGGCATCTCCCAGCCATCCGCTGGCAAATCAAAAAAATATCCCGGTTGTGGCACTGGCGAAGGATAACTTCATTATGCGTGAACCGGGCTGCGGTACGTTTCTCACCATGGATCGAATGGTAAAAGGGCGTGATGTGAGTTTCCGAAGCAGTATGGCATTGGGAAGTAATGAAGCGATCAAGCAGGCAGTGATCGGCGAGCTAGGTATTTCTATGTTGTCGATTTACGCGCTGGTACATGAGATCAACTCTGGTGAATTGGTGGTGCTGGATGTGGAAGGCTTTCCCGTTAAGGACGAGTGGTACCTCTGTTATCCCGAGGGTAAGCAATTATCGGTAGTGGCCAAAGTATTTGCTGAATATATGCTGCACGAAGGCCGCGAATTGACACTAAGCTCATTGCCACCATCGTGGAAAGAGAACGGTTATAGATAGGATTAATTTCGGCGTGATTTAACTCGGCGAGTAGGCTCTGCCTGCAACGGATCGTCGGGCCAGTAATGTTTGGGATAGCGCCCCTTCATGTCTTTTTTGACTTCGGTATAACTGCCCTGCCAGAAGCCTTTTAGGTCTTGCGTTACCTGCAACGGCCGTTGTGCTGGCGATAATAGATGCAGCAGGAGTTTGACCTGGCCATTGGCGATGGCTGGAGTGTCTATGGCGCCAAACATTTCCTGTAAGCGCACCGGCAGGATAGGCGGGTCATTATCGTAATCGATGCCAACGCGTGAACCACTTGGTACCTGGATATGTGTCGGTGCCAGCTCATTCAATTGCTGTTGTTGTGGCCAGGACAACTGAGTGTTAAGCGCGGCTTGTAAGTCCAGTTTATCCAGATGGCTGAGGCGGCTCATGCCGCTTAGGAATGGTAGCAGCCATGATTCTAAGTTTAGTAACAAGGCTTGATCAGATACATCGGGCCAGTGTTCGCTGTCGAGCCGGTGCAGAAACTGCGCGCGTTGCTGCCAGGTGCGGTTGTTTTTATTCCAGGGCAGACACTGCACGCCGGTTTGGCGAATACCTTCGATCAATGCGGCGCTGATCTGTTCAGGATCGGGCGTGTCCAGAGGCTTGTCATCAAGTACCAGCGCGCCGAGGCGCTGTTGCTGTCGTGCCAGCACCGCCTTTTCACGATTGTCCCAACTGATTGAGGCTTTGGTTTCAATCAGTTCAGAGAAATGTTGTTCTATCTGATCAACATCGATGGCGGCGGCGAGAAAGACACGCGCCTCGCGTTCACCTGCCCCCAGTTCAGCAATTACCAGCCAGGCTTCGTTGGCCAAGGTTTCGTGTTCACTAAACACTGCGCCGCGACCGTTGGCGAGCTGGTAACGTCTATCCTTGCCCGGGCGGCGTTGGGCGATGCGGTCGGGGTAGGCGTAGCCCAGCAGCACACCGGTAAGGGATAGATCAAACGGTTGGTCTTGTATTTTGAGTTGTTGCTGCCATTGTCTGGCCGATTGTCGAATGCGTTTCAATAAAGATTGTTTGCTCTGTTCTCTACTGTCTGTCAAAAGCATTAGCCGTGTGTGCAAGTCACTGTCGCGGGTTTCACTTTGGCGAATTGGATCGCGTTCGGACAGCAGTGCTGCGATGTTGCAGGCCTGTTGTCCGGCGCCGATTTCGCGCCCTTTCAGGAGCATGTGCGCCAGGCGTGGGTGTAGTGGCAACGAGGCCATAGTTTTGCCATGCTTGGTGATGCGGCCGTCAAGGCTGAGGGCGCCGAGTTGTGTCAATAGCCCCCGAGCCTGATTAAAAGCAGCCTCGGGCGGCGGATTGAGCCATTGCAATTGATGTGGATCGCTACAGCCCCACTGGGCCAATTCCAGCGCCAGAGGAGCGAGATCGGCCTCGAGGATTTCAGCTGCAGTGTGAGCAAGCAGGTGTTGTCCCTGTGGCCAGAGGCGGTAACAACTGCCAGGTTCCAGGCGGCCGGCGCGGCCACGGCGCTGTTCCGCCGAGGCTTGTGAAATATTGACTGTTTCCAGTCGGGTAAGGCCGCTGCCGGGATCAAAGCGCGGTTTGCGCGCCAGGCCTGAATCGATCACCATACGGATGCCTTCGATGGTAAGGCTGGTTTCGGCGATATTGGTAGCTAGCACCACTTTGCGCTTGCCGGCCGGGGGCGGCTGGATGGCGAGTTCTTGGGACTCGATGGAGAGCTCGCCATACAATGGCGTGATCAATACATCATCGCCCAACGGGCTGGATTCAAGCAGTTGCCCAACACGGCGGATCTCTGCGGTGCCAGGCAAAAACACCAGCACGCTCCCCGATTCTTTGCGCAGCGCTTCAATAATGATGGCGGCGACATGTTGTATCTGCTGTTGTCTTGATGCATGTCGCGGAGGTGCGGCATGGCGTACTTCAACGGGAAAGCTGCGCCCTTCGCTGCTGACGATGGGTGCGTGGCCCAATAACTTCGCGACGGCCGTGCCATCAAGGGTCGCTGACATCACTAACAGTTTTAGATCATTGCGCAGGGCGGCCTGGCTTTCCAGGCACAGCGCTAGGCCAAGATCAGCTTGCAGACTGCGTTCATGGAATTCATCAAAAATCACCAGGCCGACACCTCCCAGCATGGGGTCGCTTTGCAGCATACGAGTCAACACTCCTTCGGTGACTACCTCGATGCGGGTTTTATTGCTGACGCGGCTATCCATGCGTACCCGATAACCCACTGTCTGACCCACTTGTTCATCCAGGCTGGCCGCCATGAAATGAGCGGCATTGCGTGCTGCCAATCGTCGCGGCTCGAGCATAATGATCTTTTGCCTGGCCAGCCAGGCTTCCTTCAGCAAAGCCAAGGGCGCGCGTGTGGTTTTGCCCGCCCCAGGCGGGGCTTGCAGGACCACGCTGTTACTGGTGTTGAGCGCCTTGAGCAGTTCGGGCAAGGCCTGGTTGATAGGTAATTCCATGGCGCTATTGTACCTGTGCTCGTGGCGGTGGGGGGCGGTAATAAAACTAAGGAGTTAGCCGCCTTGGCCGCCAAATAGAGAGTCCCTGTTGGTTCCATGGGTGGAGGCCAACGACCAAGAGAGCCCAAAGTGACTGATAGCAATCAAGAGCAAATTATCCCGCACAAGCTGGGCCTGAAAGAGATTGCCGACCTGTTATTCGAGGACGGTCTGCTTGCCAAGGAGTCTTATGAAAATATCCAGGTCCAGGCTCGCTTTCGCGATGGCGGTGAAAAACATCCTCTCACGCTGATTGCCGAGCAGGAAATCAAGTCTGCTAAATCACCACATCGCTTATTGAGTCAGGATTTTCTGACCGAGTGGCTGGCTGAAAAAGTCGGTGTGGGTTACCAACGCATCGATCCACTCAAAATCGATGTGGCCAGTGTGACTACGGCATTCTCATATGCCTACGCCCAGCGTCATAAGCTGCTGCCAGTAGAGCTGAAACCAGATTATGTAGTGGTGGCAACGGCGCAACCTTATGTGACCGACTGGCAAAATGAGTTATCGCACATTCTTCGCAAAGAGATTCGTCTGGTGATGTCCAGCCCATCAGATATCGACAGCTATCTGGTGGAGTTCTATACCGTATCTCATTCAGTATCAGGTGCGAGTAATGAAGACGCGGGATCAATGTCGGCTATCAACAACCAGCAAATGCTGGAGTTGGGAAAAGTAGGCAACCTAGATGCTAATGATCAGCATGTGGTGCGTATTGTTGATTGGCTGTTGCAATATGCCTTTGATCAGCGCGCCAGTGACATTCATCTGGAGCCGCGTCAGGATAAGGGCAATATCCGTTTTCGCATCGATGGCATGTTAAATACAGTGTATCAGCTGCCCAGTCCGGTTATGGCGGCGGTGTTAAGCCGGTTAAAAATATTGGGCCGCATGGACCTGGCGGAAAAGCGTCGTCCGCTCGATGGCCGTCTCAAAACCAAATCACCGGATGGCAACGAAGTAGAGTTACGCTTGGCCACCATGCCCACCGCCTTCGGTGAAAAGATGGTCATGCGTATCTTCGATCCGGATGTGCTGGTGAAAAATTTTACCGACCTTGGTTTCAATAACCGTGAAGAAAAATTATGGAAGGAGATGATAGGTCAACCCAATGGCATTATCCTGGTCACCGGGCCGACCGGGTCGGGTAAAACCACCACGCTTTATTCGTCACTCAAATACCTGGCCAAGCCGGAGGTCAATGTCTGTACCATTGAAGACCCGATTGAAATGGTTGTGCCAGATTTCAATCAAATGCAGGTGCAACAAAATATTGATCTTAATTTCGCCGACGGTGTGCGTGCGCTGCTCAGGCAGGATCCTGACATTATCATGGTAGGTGAGATTCGTGATCTGGAAACTGCGGATATGGCGATTCAAGCGGCGTTGACCGGCCATTTAGTTATCTCTACGCTACATACCAATGATGCAGTAGCGGCCATCACCCGTCTGCTGGATTTGGGTGTGCCCCATTACATGATTACTGCTACCTTGTTAGGCGTAGTGGCGCAACGCTTGGTCAGAACGCTATGCCCACACTGCAAGCAACCGGTCGATTCCGATACTGAAATGTGGAACAGCCTGAGCCGTCCGTGGAAAGCCGCCGTACCCGAAAAAATTTATGGCCCCGTTGGTTGTCTGGAATGTCGTCAAACCGGTTACGTCGGCCGGGTCGGTATTTATGAAATGCTGGTCATGTCGGGCAAGATTAAACGCTTAATCAATTCTAACGATTGTGATATCGCTGCGGTGCGGCGTCAGGCGCAACAAGAAGAGATGCGGCCGATGCGAATCGGTGGTATTCAGAAAGTGGCTAATGGTCAGACCACGTTGGATGAAGTTTTTCGCGTGGCGCCGCTATATCAAGAAGATTAATTTGGGGCGCATCATGCACACCATTTATCTGTCTTGGTGATATTGCAAACGTGGTGGCATTCGTCCAGGCGAGGGAATACAAGCAGACTGGTCAACTGCCCGGAATCGACCACAGGAGCCATTCAGCCTATAGGCTCTAAATATAATCAAATACTGATAGGCGACATTCAAAAATAATAAATAACCGGCGGTTCCGTCCCCTTCTCTTGATGGCCTTTCCCACAAACTCATTCTCTATCTGTTATTAAATCGCCGGATGACTAAAGCGAATCCCCATTTTTAAGTCACCAAGTGATTATGAAAGCCCCACAATTTGACCTATGCTTAGAATACCTAACGCTGGCAAAATAAACACTGAGGGGGGGTGATATGTTGATTCGAAAAGCAGCTACCTGTGTGATGAGTTCGCTACTGATCCTGATAACTATTGTCGGGCAAGCTACGTTTGCGGATGCTAACAAGAATGTCGAATATGTTGTGGTAATCAATATCGACGCTTTACATGCCGATGCCATCAAAGCACTTGGGCCTGCGCTAGCCCCGAATTACTGGCGCTTTCGCACTGAAGGAGCCTTTACCGATAACGCCCGGACCGAATTCGAAAATACTGTTACCACACCAAACCAGACAACGATTCTCACCGGAAGACATATTGCAGCGCCTAATGGTCATTTGTGGGGGGAAAATTCTGGCGATCCATTGAGTCTAGCGCCCACACTTCATCACGCGCATACGTTTTCGCCACTTAAAAGTGAGTATGATTATGTCGCGAGTGTCTTTGATGTTGTCCATGACAACGGCATGCGAACAGCATTATATTATCAAAAGTCGCGACTGAATCTACATGAACAAAGCTTCAATTCTTTCTACGGTGCCGTTGATACGACAGGCATTAATAACGGCACGGACAAAATCGATTCTTCGCTGCGAATGGGTGGTCGGGGGCTACAATTGACTCAACAGTGGGTCGCCGACATGCAAGCCCGTCCATTCCAATACAGTTACGTCCATTTCTCGATTACTGATTATTACGGTCATCAATTTTCCTGGAGCCTAGATCCATTCTCGTTATACCAGGAAGCTGTCATGAAGACCGACACTTGGATTGGCCTGATATTTGAACTGATAACAACCGACCCACGCTTCAAGGGCAAAACCGCAGTGTTATTGTCTACCGATCACGGTGGAGCGATTGGTGAATACTTACATAATAGAGTTAAGGATATTGATAACTACCGGATCCCCTTTTACGCCTGGGTTCCTGGTGTACTCGCCGGCGGTGATTTGTATACGATGAATCCGCAATTCACAGATCCAGGCACTGGACGACCTGATTACAGCGACGCCAGTAATCAACCAATACGTAACGGTGACATTAACAACCTGGCCCTGGATCTGCTGGGCCTACCCCCCATACCCGGTTCACAAATGAATATTGACCAATCACTCACAGTGATGCCGAGCATTATCTCACCTTGCGGGAAACCAACATATTCTCCAGCGCAAGATGCTGGTGTTTTTTTATGGCTCGATTGTACCAATAACACCTGGAAAATGCGCGTCGCAGCCGGCGGTGGCACAGCACGTTATGCCGGTAGTTTTGTATCAAACCAGAGTTTTGCGAGCATATCGCCATTTAGACTGGAAACCAATGATGTGCTGGACACGAATACAGCGGGCATAATTGCATTCAACGTACAGAACTGGCTTCAATACGAGGATGGATTTAATTTTAGGCTTGGCGAAAACAGTGATGCCTGCTTCTCGCTTAATGCTGATACCTCACCTGTAAATCCAACCGTTCATGTGGGCGCTAGCGGGACCATCATCAATCCACCATTTAGCCTGAACAGCTTTAGTCCATGTGACATTCCATCCCCTGACGGCAAACCATTGTATAACCCGTCGTTAGAGAAAGGCGTGTTTCTCTGGCGTAAAAATGGAACATGGCATATTGCAGCGACATCCGGCACCGGCAATGCTACCTATACTGGCAACATCGTAACCGATCAGAGTTTTATCAATGTCACACCGGTGTTACTCGAGAACCATGACACGCTGGATGAGTCCAGATCAAGTGATAGGATCGATTTTGCTCTGCAAATGGTGTCTGGCTGGAATGATGGTTTCCACTTCAGTTTTCCTGAGGGAGCGAATGTGTGTTTTACGCTAACAAGTAGCGGACCAGTGTTGGTTGGGAACAATAAAACCCCCTGGAACTATTCTTTTAGATTACCTGATCTGGAGCCCTGCAGCCTGCCACTAAATTAAAAGTTCTCTGAATAATAATTGAAGGATGTTAACTCAATTCTTTTTGGTCAACTGCGCGAGAGCAAATATATCCATTCGTGAACCTTCACGTTAATTTCCGTCAAACATAGAAGAAGACATATGAATGCGATCAGAAGAAGCCCTACCTTAACATCTACACTCGTGGTCTTGATGTGTATCCTGCAAGCCCAAATATGCACTGCGCGGGCCGATATTGGATTCGAAAATGTGACTGCACAGGCCGGATTCAGACATATTGGGCCATCCGATGGTTCGTCGTGGGGAGATTTTAATGGCGACGAATGGCCGGATTTATGGGTGAATAACCATTGGCAAAAATCCGCGCTGTACCTCAATGTCGGTGATGGAACATTTAAAAACATCATGCCCCAGGTTTGGCCAGGTAATGTTGCTATAGATACGCATGGAGTCGCGTGGGTGGATTTTGATAATGATGGAGATCAAGATGTTTTAGAGCTTCTCGGTGGTCAACATGGAGCTGGCAGTAATGCTAATCACTTCTTAATTAATTCTGGTGGGCTATTAGAAGATCAAGCGGCATCTTGGAATTTAGATTACCCTCTAGGTAGGGGGCGTACACCACTCTGGCTTGATTTTAATGGTGACGGTGAACTTGATGTCATCTTGGCAAATGCGAGACGACCGGATGGCCAGGCGAATACCGCATTGTTTCTTCAGGATAATGATTCATTTGTTCTTTCGAATGCGCTTCCTAATCTTGGCTCGCGCGGGAACAACGAATATGCTCAGTTAGCTGATGTTTCTGGAAATCACAGTTTAGACTTGCTGCTGCATGGCGGCCCTTTTCCACGACGCGTTTACTCTAATGATGGGAGTGACTGGGTTGATCGATCGGACGACTTGAGCCTGCCGACTGCTTGGGTGGTTAGCGATTCCGTCACGGCCGATTTTAATTCCGATTTGTTAACGGATGTGTTCTACGTTCGTTACAAAGCGCTATCGGCTTACAATCAAATAGCTCCTAACAGATTGGAAGCAAGATTAGAATTAGATGGTGACGAAAAGGGGCTGCAGTTCAAGGGGGGCACTAATCTGTCAATTGTTCTTAAACCCAGAAAATCGATTTTTGAAGTTTTTATAGGTGAAGACGGTGTTCATCCTACCAACTTTCCAGTTGTCTTAAGTGCTGATGATATGTCTTCTTCGGGCATCGCGCCTCACATACCTGGGCAGAGTTATGGCATATATATAGGTTATCTTCCAGATGAGGGGGTGTGGCAAGTTCTTCTTTCTAGTCCTGGTTGGGGCGAAGTAAATTTCGTTGTTACTTCAGATTCGCCCATAACCGAAGTGGCCCCCATCAATTTTGATGAACGGAAGGTTAGCGGTCAACTACTGATGCGAGCAGGTGCAGGGTTTTTGGACGCTACTAAAGGTTCGGGTTTAGATGAATCCATACAATGTCAATCAGGTGTTGGAGCCGATTTTGATAATGATATGGATATCGATCTTTATTTAGTTTGTACTAGCCCGGTCGAGAACACTCCAAATTTGCTCTATGAAAATATAAGTGGTGATTATTTCGCGCGAGTTGAAAATGCAGGTGGTGCAGTGGGGAGTAGCGAGGGTCGAGGAGACAGCGTTACTGTCGCGGATTATGACCTTGATGGATTTGTTGACTTGTTCGTAACTAATGGAAGTAAAAACGGTCCTTTTAACGATGGGCCTGATCAGATATTTCGAAATATTGGAAACGAAAACCGGTGGCTTGAAGTAGACCTGGCCGGAACGATGTCTAATCGGGATGGAATTGGGGCACGTATAGAGTTAACTGCTGGTGGTGTGACGCAGTTACGTGAACAAGCGGGCGGGATGCATCGTCTTTCTCAAAACCACCAGCGCATCCACTTCGGTCTCGCCGATAATGAAGTCGTTGATCAACTCACAATCGAATGGCCCAGCGGTATTGTTCAAATAATCGACAACATTCCGGCCAATCAGATTATTCGCGTTGTTGAACCCAGCCTCCCCTCTGTGTTAGGCAGACCACAATATCAATCAGGTACAGATAACGGCCTCTACCTCTGGAAGAACACGATTGATGGCCCCTACCACCTGCGTGTAAGTGGTAATGGTTCGCACGCTAGCTTCACGGTCCAGATCATCGCCGAAGCACCGTTCGGCATGGTGACACCTTATCGGGTGGAGTCGAATGACGCCTTAGCGTGGAACGACAACCACATCTTCTTCATCGGCCAGGTCTCAACTGGCGAAGATGGCTTCGACTTCCAGCTCCCACCCAATACCAACGCCCTGATTTCAGTTGAGCAAGATGGCGTACCTAATCCACGGCAACTTCATATTGGCAGCTCGGGTCAACCGCTCGCGCCGAGCGGCTGGATTGTCGATGCGGACGCACTCCCTGAGCTGCCCTCATTTCAGGTCGGTGAAGATCTTGGCTTTTATATTGGCCAAGATCCGTTAAGTGGCGATCTCGCCGTCCGTTGGACCGGCGACGGGCGCAGTCACACAACCGAACTGGCCCTGCTGTATTCGGCGCGGGCAGCCAATATTACGCCTGTTTCGTTAGAAAAGAACGACTCACTCTACAGCTCGGCTTATTCGCTTCAGAGTGACGGCATCGTGAACATTGGGATTGATGGTGTCAATGTGACCACGTTACCTAAAACAAAAGTGGGGTTTGCTCCGCGCCAAGATGCTCTTTTCCAAGCTCATCGAGTCAACCGTAACACTCGGGATTTCAGTCTACCCAACGCGTATTGGCTGCCTTATGCTGACGCCTCTGGCGCACCAGATTATGATGCGGCTGCCGACAAAGCGCTTTTTCTCTGGAAAGATGGTACAGGCATGTGGCACCTAAGGGGGACAGCAGGCGGCGGTCAAGCACACTACACCGGCTCAATCACTTCCTCGGAAGCCGCCATCAATGTTGTACCGGTAATGCTCGAAGTTGATGACCTGTTAGACAGCATCGATCCGACCCATATTACTTTTGATCTTCAAATGGTGCAGCGTTGGCAGGACGGGATTGACTTGCGTTTTCCAGAAAATGCACAGCTGTGTATTGATAGCCAGGCCTCCGAAAGTCAAACCATATTAGTGGGTGTGAACCGGATTGCGAAAGTGCCGCCTTTTGATCTTCAGACCCTCGGCCCATGCGACGCTGATCTCCGCTATTGATATAAAGTAGTATTCGCTAATGCCTGTGTGTTGTGCCTTCTATTTATTCAGTCGAATAACAATATTGGAGAGCACCGCTAACAAATCCGGCATCACCGCTTATCATAAAGAGAACAGTACACGGATTAAGTGTCGGCAGTGTAAATACCTCAATAACATCACCGAAGTGCGACACGAAGTCGTGTCATGGAGTTGCTCTGCGTAGACAGGGCCATCTGTGCCGTCAGATGAATCTAGGGATCTGAATAAAGAGCGATCCTAACAATGGAGCAAAGAGTAGT
This sequence comes from uncultured Chromatiaceae bacterium, assembly GCA_945787785.1. Classification (GTDB taxonomy): domain Bacteria; phylum Pseudomonadota; class Gammaproteobacteria; order Tenderiales; family Tenderiaceae; genus Tenderia. Next base: position 817 of record CALZIO010000039.1, on the reverse strand, counting down.
AACTCGGGGAGGAAATCGCAAGAGGCCGTCCCTCCTGGTAACCACAACTGGGTGAGCGCTAGATAGTTGGTATGGTGAAATTAGTTGAATCTGCATAAAAGCCGTTATGTTGAACAAGCTAAAGTGGTTGATAAGCTTGAACCAAAAGGTGAAGGAAGCTGGAAAGAGGTTTTCGATTACTCTTTCACGGTCAAAACGCTTCCCGGTTGAGAGCAGGCACCTAACCCGACATACTCCTACCACGGAACGTGGAAACCCTACATTGCTCCCCATGGGAAAGTTTATCGTGAGGTAAACCTATGGCGATGCAGGAACAGGATGCTGGAAAAAGCGAAAGTCATGCTGTAATGGTGTGAATACGGGTTCATTGTTGCCCGGCATGAAAATGCGCAGACATCCAGCAGGTCTTACTTTGTAAGAGAATTTGGAGAATCTTTTAATGAAGGAAAGCAAATGACGACGATGCAATCGATCGGTGCACCTTCAGCTCAGCTTGATTTTGACTCTCTTAATTGGCAGCAAATCGAAAAGCGAGTAAAACGACTTCAAATACGTATTGCAAAGGCTACGCGTGATGTTTCTAGCATAGCCGGGCTCTTTATTGGGCCTTTGTTTAGACTTGAGCCGTGTGAGGGGAAACTTTCATGCACGGTTCTTAGGAGAGCGGATGGCAGTAATGTCATTCGCTTATCCGACCAAGACCACCGATTTATCAAACGCATCACTCGGCCTATGTTGGGCTTCAAAAACTTTTGGTGTGCTCGATAAACACTGACCGGAATCGAGCTCGTCAGAATGCTCAAGAAACGGCAGATCA
>CALZIO010000038.1 GCA_945787785.1 uncultured Chromatiaceae bacterium | reverse complement strand
AGCTACTTGCCAAACCACAAGAGGCAAATTTGAATGACTGGTTGTGCGCATATGCCATGGCAGTAAATGAAGAAAATGCTGCCGGTCATATGGTGGTTACCGCCCCAACCAATGGCGCCGCAGGCGTGATCCCGTCCGTATTATATTACTTCGTCAAGCATGAAGCCGGCACCACCGAACAAGTGCATGAGTTTCTACTAACTGCCGCGGCGATTGGTGGAATTATAAAACATCGCAGCTCAATTTCTGGTGCTGAAGTAGGCTGCCAGGGCGAAGTTGGCTCTGCAGCTGCCATGGCCGCCGCCGGTTTGTGCGCTGTCCGCGGTGGCACAACGCAACAAGTCGAAAATGCCGCGGAGATCGCGCTTGAGCATCACCTTGGTATGACATGCGACCCGGTAAATGGCCTGGTGCAAGTACCGTGCATTGAACGCAATGGCTTTGGTGCCATAAAAGCCTACACGGCTGCCTCTCTGGCAATACGCGGCACGGGCCAACACTTCATGCCGCTAGACAAATGCATCGCCGCCATGAAACAAACCGGCTTAGAGATGTCACATAAATTTAAAGAAACTTCCTTGGGCGGATTAGCGGTGAGCATTACCGAGTGTTAGGCATGACTTGAGACAATCGCTATTGGAGACAGGGATATGAAAGTGATGGCTGTCATTGGCTCAGCCCTGTTATTTATTGCTCTGATCTACTAACCATTGGGCATTCGGCTCCGTGCCGCTGGAATTACGCCATCGTCTGATGGTGGCCTGTATCGCCGCATTGCCGACCTTCATCCTCTCCGGCCTCGAGGAATAATTCGTCTCAACTGGATCTAGTCTGTGGCTGCGTAAAAAAAGGAGAAACTTGCTATTACAGTCAAACATTGCCCTCCGAATAACCAACACTAATCAAGCGGACATTCTTTATTATCACGACAAGTATTTGATTTAAAAAGACTCTCAGTTGCTTATCCGGCTTGGGAAAAGAGCTTACAACCAGCACTAAACAGCTTTCAGCCAGATTAGATCAATGCATATTCTCCCCCTTTATTTTTACTTGTTATAATGCGCATCATTATATTGGTCTTAATTAGGGCTTGAGATCTTAGTGGTCTGGGCAATTTGTATTATGCAGCTTCAAAAATCATCAACAACCAAACAGACAGAAAGGTGGACACCAGAAAAGCTGCTCGCCGATATTTTAATAAAAGAAAAACTGCTACAAGAGCGCTGGCTTAAGGCATCCAACAAATCAGAAAGAGAACAGTGCCAAGCCCATCTTAAAACACTTATCCAAGCCAAACAGGCCATTAAGGCCAAGATTAAAAAAGCTTCAGCTGTCACACAATCAGGCAGCACATCCGACCATACTGCCGTCGCTGCTGAAAGCGTTATCGAGTCTCCAGCTGAAGAATTGGATGATCCTGCAAAAGAAAATAATGCAGAACCAATTACCAGCGAACCAGCCGCTACCCCTCCAAAAAGAGAGAAACACGTTCGAGGTAAAAACATCGCTATCGCAGCTGCGCTGTTATTGGTGACCAGCACAGGAATTTTTATCAGTCAAAGCAACTTTGATTTCCGGCAATGGCTAGCCCAATTTGGCTCAGATTATCAACAACAGGCCTCGCACATCGCACAATTAGAGGCTGAGATTAATGAGTTGATTGCACGCCTCAATGCGACAGATCAAGACCTGAAGGATAATGTAGCCGCAGCTGAAAAAGAGCTACAAGGGTTAAATACCACAAACGGGATTTTTGCAGCCCAATCCAGACTCGCCTCACACCAAGCAGTATACGACTTAACCCAGCAGGTTGTTTTTCAAGGCAGCGATCTTGCGGGGCTAAGAGAAAAGAAAATCCAGACCGATATTCTGGTCCAGGAAAATCAATTTCAACAAGCGATTCCCGCACTGGAAGAAATCAAGCAGGGTTACCTCGGATTACTGCTTAATCTCGACTCAACCAACCCAATGTTTGCCGCCCAAAAAGAAGCACTGGCCAAACAAAGTGATTGGTTAGACTTTAAACGCAAATATGAAATGGGCCCGATAAAATCTGAAGTCGCCGTTAAAAATCTGCTGCACCAAGCAAATAACGAACGAGACGAAGGCGAGTTTATTCTGGCACATACGGATTACCAGAGCACTGGACGAGCCTACCAGAACCTACTTAACGGCCCCGAGGCACGCGAAGCCATCGCAGCCATGAATCGTCGCACAATCATTGCCAAGCTTAAAAAAGAAATGGTCAGAATCCCCGGTGGTAATTTTGTAATGGGAGATTTAACAGACGATGGCGAGACAGATGAGAAACCAACCCGCAAGGTAATCATCTCGGACTTCGCCCTGAAAAAAACAGAAGTCACCTTTGAGCAGTACGATATGTTTGCCGACGCAACTGGCCACCCAAGGCCTGACGATGGTGGATGGGGTCGTGGAAACCGGCCAGTCATCAACGTAAATTGGCATGATGCCGTAGCCTTTACAGAATGGTTATCGAAAGAGACCGGCAAAAATTATCGCCTGCCAACGGAGGCTGAATGGGAATACGCGGCACGCGCAGGCAGCAAGGAAAAATACAGCTGGGGCAACAAACCAAACGCGGAATACGCTAATGGCAGCGAAAAATATGACTGGCCTAAAGATGGTTTCCATAAACAAACAGCGCCTGTTGCCACCTACAAACCGAATCAGTTTGGCTTGCACGACATGCATGGCAATGTTTTGGAATGGACCCAGGATTGCTGGAAATTAAACTATGAATTATCAGCACCTTCAGGACGCGCCTGGGTCAATGGTGATTGCAGCAAACGCGTCCGCCGTGGTGGCTCCTGGGTCGACCCACCGTTGATGATGCGTTCCTCTGAACGTTTCTGGTCTGTGTCTACCACCAAGAGCAGTATTAGTGGTTTTCGCCTGGCGCAAGACGTACGCAAATCAAAACCAAAGGATGAAACAGAAACATCCAAAGACCTTAGCGTTTCAAGCAAATAAGCTGCTTTGCAGTTTGTAACTGGATATTGCTTTTTTCTTTCAGCTCTACAGGTGATATCACAATCGCTCAGCACGATCTCAATCGCGAGAACCATATCATCAATTAAGGAGGCTCTGATTAATTCGTTTTTCGTCATTCCGGCGCAGCCCCATTACTGTCCGGAATAATTAGAGCAGCTATGACCAGAAGTTATAATCACGACAACATGCTCAAAATAACAGCAAATATTGAAAAAATACTCGTCATTCCGGCGAAGGCCGGAATCTATTTTAACTGCGGAGACCCTGGATGCCCGCCTACGCGAGCATGACGAGTATTAGTTTAGTCTCTTGCCAAAATTTAAATAGTAAAGTCTCAAACACGACTCTTGTTCCTCACACCAGTGTCGTACCTTGCTTATACCAGATTTCTATTAATTTATTCCGGACAGTAATGGGCGCAGCCCGGTATCTACTAAGGTGTTGAATTAGAACCACTGGATTCCGAGCCTACGCTTTGCTTCGCTCGGAATGACGAATTAATTCAGAGTCTCCTTAATTCGCTTTCTTCAGAAAACACGTTAATAAAACAATACGCACGCCGTTGACACGCCCTTCTATTTGTTCAGGATTTGAAGTCAGGGAAATATTGCGTACCGAGGTACCGCGCTTGGCAGTAAAACCCGCCCCTTTCACATCAAGATCTTTGATCAGCGTGACCGTATCGCCATCTGTCAACACATTGCCATTGCTATCTAATGTTGGTTCTGAGTTGGCATCACTCTCACCAGCGGCTGCTTCAGCCCATTGCTGCGACTCTTCATCCAGATATAGCATATCCAGCAGGTCTTGTGCCCAGACCTCTGTTGATAGCTTTTTTAGAATACGCCATGCCATCACCTGAACGGCAGGCACCTGACTCCACATACTGTCTTTCAGACAGTGCCAATGATTGGCATCCATGTTATCAGGATTGCTAACCTGCCCATGACAGACATCACAAATCATAACGCAGTGATCAGCATCCGGAGCATTAACAGGTGGAACTTCATAAACAACGAGATTCAATTCTGAGGTACAGAGCTCACATTTAGATTCACAGCGTTGCAATAAAACTTGTTCGGTATTCATTCGGTTTTGTCCTTCAGATATTTTGGCCGTTATTATTTATTCTCTGGTGATAACAGCTAAGGAAGCTCTGAACAAGTCATTCTGGCGAAGGCCAGAATCTAGTAACTTTCTAAAAACACTGGACTCCGGCCCTTGTGCCCTGTGGGTATACGCCGGAGTGACGGTTTGTTACTTATTCAGAGGCTCCCTAAAATAATGACTACGCTAAAACAACAATAAGCTCTTGCTCTAAAATAATCTCCATATTGGAAAGCATTATTGCTTCAGCGTGTAAACCAATAGACGATACCTGGTATATCGGTCAATCCGAATAATAGATACCAATTATCACTGGCGTTATCAAAATCGCGCGTACCAAGGGCAAGGCGTATCTTGTTTTTTAGAAGACTGATGTGGACATCACCGCCGAAGGAGTCATTCCCGCCATTCTCCTGGGTACGAAATGTCTGAAAATATGTGGGAGTAAAGCCAATGCCGGATATCACTCCAAAATTGGTAAGGTGTGAATAGTTGAGCCCAAGAGAAAAATAATTGTCTCTAGTCTTACTAGACTCACTTCCCAAAATACCTTCAGCCACGGCAATAGTACCACGCACTCCCAGTAAGTTGTCTTTTGCCACCAACCAGGTTGGCTGCCAAACCATTTGTATATCACCTTCAGAAAAATCAAAGGCAAGCTCATAGGGGATCAGATTTCGCCAGAACCACCCACGTGGCGCTGTAGACGGAGAAAAGTTAAATGGCTCATATTTATAAGTAGCGGAACGCAAAATATATGATGCGCCTCCCAACAACCCAGAATTGGTATCAGGACGCTTTTCCGGATCAGGCTCACGCTCCTCAAAAATACGATTCGCATCTTGTTCCAGATCAACCAGCCGTTCTGTAAAACGAGCCGTTAACTCATGCGGCCAAAAGTCCGGATCTTCCATGATACTGGCCAACAACGGCGCCGAACCATCTTCCGCGGGCGTAGGCTCAAAACCATGTTCCTTTAGATAACTAAAAAATCGAAACTCTGCGGTGCTGGTTTCAACCATATCCGTTGTAGTATGCAATTCTGAAGAAAGCACGTCCTTCAGTGCCTCATAAATAATTCGCATATCGCGGTCTTCTTTCGGCATGGGGTCGTAGGCAAATTGAAAAACCTGCTGACTTCCAAACTCCCACTTCGACAGCAAGGCAAACACGTAACGTCCTTTTTCATCATCACCTAGGCCAAGCCCATGATAAAACTGCTTTGCCAGTGCATCCTGGCAAGCTTGAAATTCTGACTGCTGGCGTCTACGAGAATAGTGATGATTACAAACAACATTAGTCATCTGGATCACCGCATCAAAGACACCAACGTAATAATCGAATTCGCGAAACTTTAATTCAAGAAACGCAGCAAATGCCTCTAACAGCTCACCGGTAATAGGATAACCACGACTGGTAACACGAATAATTCTATCGTTATAAATAGAAAAGCGAGCATTGTGCACTTGCCGATCCAGGATGGCATTGTGATCCGGCAGCAGATCAAGCACAGCCGTCAATCGATCAGCAAGCTTCTGTCGGAACTTTTCGTAATCGATATAGCATTCGGCCTCTACCGGCACGTCGCCATCTATTTTTACTTTCTTACAACGCGAGACAAGACCTGCATTTTTAAGTTTATTAATTGAAAACGGGGCGGTGATAGGCGAATCAACACGATCATAACTGATTTCCAACAACCTGCCGGTAAACCGTAAAGCCGACGCACAGGGAAAATCACCCTCAAAATAAGGCAGTTCATTGGCACAGCCTGCCTGAGCATCCATCCCCTCAAGCAGTTCTGCAATCGTGTAACTGAGTACCGACAGATTACCTGACCAGGCATCGCCAGTTAATTCCCGATATAATTCATAACTCTGGGCAGTCCCGAATGCACCGAATAGCAAGTGACTTTCAGATGCGAAACTATACTCCATCTCGTTACATGCCTCGGGCGGCTCATCAGAAAAACAGGCTTCAAATTTTCTTTTCTCAGGCAGCTGATAACGCAAACGGTTGGGATCGAAGTAAATATAAGTGACCGGCAATGAGTTTTCGTTACTGCGCACATGCTCTTCAGCAAGTGTTCGACCAAGACCGATAGGAAGATTATCGAACAGACCACCGTCGGCAAACTCCGCCTCACTCAACTCATACCCTTCCGGACAGACAAGCCCTTCGTTCTCATCCTTTTCCGTGGCAGCTATCCCATTCTCTTCAGTACTTTGATATCTTGCCTTGATACGGCAATTTTGTAAGCGTTTGCGCCCAAAAGCGACAGGGAATGCTGCGGAAGTCAGCACCACATCCACAATACGTTTATCATCGATTTTATGTTTTTTCTCTCCGCGCTGATTAGGCAGCAGTATCATGGAGTAATCAAGCAGGGCTGGGTAATCCTGTGGATCAAAATAAAAACCAACGGTTGCATCATCCTGCACACGCAACTCAAACGGGATTGAAAAACGCTGATTTTTTACATTGATATCGCCCACCTTTAATTGCTCAGGAAATACTCGCGTAACGGTAACACCTAAGGGTATACGGCAGCCTTTACGAAAGATGGGTAAACTCCAGATTTCACGCAACTTGTCTGCGGCTTCAATAAGACTTTTACGTGCCAGCACGGCATCATCCTGGCGATAAATGGGTGAACTTGCCGATGGCGGCAACAGATTATTAATATCGGGTGCTAACCAAAGATTACGAAAGATATTGTCATCAACACGGTTGGGCAGGTTACTGATTTCTTCTGGCAACATACACCAGGCAATGGCAGACAGTAATGCATTAATAGCACCTGCTGATGCACCTGTCATACTGGCTGCTTCAAAAGGACGATATTTACCTCTAAGTACCGTATCCTGTTTTTCAGCCTCGTAACGCATCGCCATCATAACTGCCCAATTCAGCCCCGCCTCATAGGCACCTTTGCTGGCTCCGCCGCTGATGGCAAATGACACACGCTGTTTGGCCTCTTCTGCACTGACCATGGTCAGATTAAATAGCAGCATCAATCCTGTAATGGTTACTACAGATTTACAGATTTGTTTAATTTGAATCATAGTGGTTACGTTTATTAGTCGATCAAATTTAGAATACTTATCTTTTGGTCAGCACCTCGTTAACTACACCGAGTATCTTATCAACTGTGAATGGCTTGGTTATATAGGCAAAAAAACCAGCTTTCATCCCTCTATCGATTTCTTCAGCGTTTGCCACTGCACTAATCGCAACCACAGGCAAGCGAGATGTATCAACATGATCACGCAATTCAGCCAAGGCATCAACACCACTCATGCCTGGCAAATTAATATCCATCAACACCAGGTCTGGCTGTGCTGTTCTGGCAAGCACTAATCCCTGCTCTGCGGTCTGCGCGGTCAGTATACTGATACCCTCAAAGCGTTTAAAGATAGATACCAGAAACCTAACATTGGCCGAATTATCTTCAATATACAGAATCTTGCCCTGCAGTTTATCCATATCAGGTGAAGCTGTATTTACATCCCCACGCTCAATCAATCCTATTTGATTCACGTCTGCTTTCGGTAATTCCACCCAGAACGTCGCCCCATTTCCTGCTTGACTATAGAAGCCAATGTTTCCACTCATACGCTCAACCAATCGCTTGGCAATCGCAAGACCAATACCGGTCCCTTCAATCTCAGAGCTTTCCGCGCCAAGGCGGTTAAATGGTTGAAATACTTCAGCATATCGATTAGCGGGTATACCCTCCCCCGAATCACTGACAGAGAAACGCACCATGTCATTTGCGGCTTTTTGTACATCTATCACTATTTCCCCGCCATCACGATTATATTTAACCGCATTGGATAGCAGATTGAGCACCACCTCTTTCAAACGCGTTTGATCTGCCTGAACCAATATTGATTCATACACCCGCGAGTTAACAGTAATACCCCGCAAAGCCGCCTGGTTTGATATCAAAGATACACTGTCGGCCAATAAGGTTGTGATATCAACATTTTCTATCTCTAGAACTATCTCTCCGGTTTCAACTTTTGCCAGATCCAGAATTTCATTGATTAACTCAAGCAGATGCTCCCCTGCCTTGAGAATATCTTCAACATAGGCTCGCCGCTCATCCGTAAGTGGCGAATCTTGCTCAATCTGCAAAAGCTCAGCGAAGCCAAGGATCGCGTTCATTGGGGTGCGCAATTCGTGACTCATGCGTGACAAAAATTCTGACTTGGCCTGACTTGCTTGTTCTGCTGCTTCTTTTGCCTCGATCAGCTGCTGTCTAAGGGTGTAAAGATAACGTATCAGTAGCACTGCAAACGTAGCCATAGGTATCGCAACCAGCAACGCCGTGGCAATCGTCATAGCCATAGTCCGATACGGAGAATCACTCATCATTGCAAAAAACAGAGGTGTGATGAGTGCATCCACAGCCAACGCAAGCAGAATAGCCAGGGCAGTTAGCATCATAATCCCAACTATCAAGGGTAGTGCCGAAAACCATTCGAACAATTGCGTGCTGAGCTTCTTGTTCATAACTGCTTAACCCCCCTATTTGTTTGCAGCAGCCCATCGCTATATTAGTATAAGCCCCACGCTGGCAACAGCATCATTTCAGTAGCAAGCAAAACAATTACTTACGCACCAACACATCTTTTAGCAGCATCACTTCCTGGCCTCTGCGTTGAGCCACTTGCGCCAAAAACAATTCCGCCGTGGCGAGGGCATCGGACAAGGCATTATGCACAGGGTAACGCGGCAAACCATATTTATTACGTAGATTAGCCAACCGTAAACCAGTATTAGAGGGCGTTACCCCTCTGCGCTGCAAACTTCTATACTCAATAGCAAATGTATCAACCAATGGAAATACCACCCCACAACCGTAAAGCTGTTTACACGCTTTATTGAGAAAACCGGTTTCAATTGCGCCATGATGGGCAAGCAACACCCGGCCTTTGAGTACTGCTAGAATACGTTCAACCGCCTCAGCCAGATCGACTCCTTGAGCAGAACGATCATCCAATATGCCGTGCAAGACCGCCGTCTGTTCCGGAATATCTTGAATGGGCCGCACCAGAAAATGAGCACTTTCGGCCAGCAAGACTTTCATATTACGTACTACCGTGTAACCCACACTCAGAATTTCATCCCGGTCAATATCGAGACCTGTTGCTTCAAAATCCAAAGCAAGAAACTCTACCTGACCCACTGATTCATCAGGGCAAACAAACGGTATGGACAGGTAATCAGCTAGAGGGCCGACAGGGGCTTTTTTATGCAATCTCTGACGACGCTGATTAGTCGGAAAAAGCGCGCTAACATGTCAACACTAAAAATGATCAAGGCTGTAAAATAAATCATAAGAATCCATTACCACCAAAGCTCGCAATTACAAGCATACTAATAGCCTTTATCGTTAAAAAATCCGCCATCAAGTAAACAAGTTAATCACCTCAGTGCAAATAGTGACAACACAACTTACATTCGCACGCGCGCCATTAATCTCTGCGCTGCAATAATTTGTCTTTTAATTCAACATATTCCTATAAAAATATTAAGGATAATTTCTAAAGTTTTAAAAAACCGGCCCAATAATATGAAGAGCAGACAAACCAGCCTTGAGACTATGGAAGACTTCTACCTTGCCAGACAAGCCATTTACGACAGCGAGCTCAACGTGTTCGCGTATGAGTTATTGTTCCGGGATGGTCATAAACAAACAGCAAATTTCACGGACGGCACCAAGGCCACCTCACAATTGATTATTAATGCTTTTCTCGATCAGGGGCTGGACAAGATTGTGGGAGATAAACAAGCCTTCATAAACATGACCCAAGACCTGCTGTTGCATGAAGACACCCAGCAATTACCAAAAAACAGGGTTGTCCTGGAAATTATAGAGGATGTCAGCGCCACTCCCGAGATAATAGCTGCGGTAGAGCAATTATCCAGTAAAGGTTTTGGTATCGCACTGGACGACTTTTTTTATAATGACAGCCTGCAGCCCCTGGTTGCTCTGGCCAACATCATCAAAATTGACGTTTTATCCATGATCGAGGAAGAAATTGAGGCGCACGTCCTGCGGCTAAAAAATGAGAGGTGTGAGTTGTTAGCTGAAAAAGTCGAAACGCTTGAGCAATTCGAGTTTTGTAAGTCGATCGGCTTTAATTACTTCCAGGGGTATTTTATAGAACGACCAAGCATCATCCAGGGAAAGCGGCTACCCGCCAACCGGCTGAACATCCTTCAACTATTAGGGAGGCTTAATGATCCCGGCGTGTGTATGGACGAATTGCACGAGTTAATTAGCAAAGACGTCTCCTTATCTTACCGCGTATTGCGCACGATCAACTCCAGCATATACAACCTTCCAAAAGAAGTGGAATCCATTCATCTCGCCACCACTCTTCTTGGTCTAAAGCAGTTAAAACATCTCGCCACTATGATGGCGCTGGCGAATTTTGACGACAGGCCAGGAGAATTGATAAAACTGGCACTGATTCGTGCCAAATTCTCTGAATTACTCAGCCAGAAACTTAAGCTCGCTAATCCGGATGTCTGTTTCACAGCGGGCCTGTTTTCCGTTCTTGACGCGTTGTTTGATCTACCAATGACAGAGGTCTTGAAGGAGTTACCCTTGAGCGATGAGCTCGTTGACGCCTTGCTTACTCATAGTGGAGAAACCGGTGCAATTCTTGACTTAACCAAACATTATGAAAAAGGCTACTGGGATCAATTTGATCAGTATGAATGTAAAGATTACAAAATCACTACAATCTATCTAAGTGCTATTGAGTGGGCTGACGACTGTATCAATCAACTACATTAATGTAACTCTGAACTTTCAAGTTGCGCCCTCAAACCCTTAATTGCGTCATAAGGGAAAGACCGATGGGCAATATTCACGATCCAGATCGGTAATCGACCGCGAGCATCGGCATGAAATATCAGTTCTACATGGGTCTGATTGTCATTCAACATGGTCAAACTATATGTGCTTTCCAGCAAGCTGGCCCTGATGACGCCTTTTTGTTCCGGCATGAATGAAGATATTTCAGACTCCATCACATAAGTTATTATTGTTTCAGTATGGCTGCTTATAACGAGTCGATAAACAAAATCCCTGTCTCTGACAGGCCAAGGGGCATTGAACACGTTATACACCAACCTTTCCGCAGCTGAGTCTCTTTGTAATACTTTGGCTTCGGACAAATACGGTACCCACTTTGAATACTGTGTTTCATCATCCAGAATGGCAACAACTCGATTCAGACTGGCATCAAGCAAGGCAACCGCTTTTACTTTAATTATTGGCGTGTCGTTTGCCTTGGCCGTATAGATTTGAATCCCATCACTGCTTTTAACTTCTTGCCACTCCAGGGTTTCACTTTCTGCCATTACAGAAGTTGGCACCCCTACGAGCAAACCGATAACACACAGGATTGGAATAAGGTAATTCAAATCAAGACCACTTCACTGTCTAGCAGACTTTTGAAAAAGTCTCATGCGGCACGATGCGGCGTTCACCCTCAAGGGGCGCCAAGGAAAATCCGACTAAAAAAACTCATTTACTCATTGTATACTCGGCAACTGCTCCCTGCGTTGCCCTACCTCGTGCATCCATGCAGCCGTGCGCTTTTTCGCCGGATTTTGCCTTGCCTCCCAATCACCTGAAACTTTTTCAACAGCCTGCCAACTAAACCAGACGGATTTCATCCTTTTCAATGACAATCTTACGCTGTTTATACAATGCCCCCAGGGCCTTTTTATAACTACCCTTACTGACATTGAACTGTTCATAAATCTGTTCCGGTGGACTCTTATCCGTCAGCGTTGAACGCCCGCCCTGCGCTTTAATATAATCGAGTATTCTATCTGACAACTCTTGTCGCGCGGCCTTACCCGGCAACTGCAAACATAAATCGATTTTACCGTCGTCTCGTATCAGTTTGATAAAACCATCCAGCTTTTGCCCATACTTCAGTGGTTTAAAGGCATCATCTTTATAAATCAGGCCAAGGTGAGTGTTATTAATCACCGCCTTGTAGCCCATGTCACTGCGCCCACAAACCAACAACTTGACCTCTTGTTTTGGCTTGAACCCATCTGAGGTTTCACTTAAATATTTGTGCAAACGGCTGGTGGCGGCAATTCGTTCGCTCTCTTCATCGAGATAAGCATAAACAACATATGAGCGGCCTTCCTTCATGGGTGTGACTTGTTGTTTGAATGGCACCAATAAATCTTTCGCCAGCCCCCAATCAAGAAAGGCGCCAACCTCATTGACCGCTTTAACTTCAAGGTGGGCACACTGACCAACCATAATTCGCGGCCGTTGAGTGGTGGCAATCAGCTGGTCATCTGAATCGAGATAAACAAATACGGCGATCTCATCACCCACCGCCCAGGTTTTAGGCAGATAACGTCGCGGCAACAGGATTTCGCCATGCTCACCACCATCCAGGTAGACGCCAAAACTTACCTCTTTTACGACACGCAACCGATTCTTCTTACCTATCTGCGCCATGTTTCCACTCTTTAATTACCATGTTCGGAATATCAGTTTAATCTTGTTGGACGAACAGAACCAGTCAAAGCCAACCCACTTGTTACATATTGAAACAATTCGTTACCTTCGTGAAAGGTATCTCCGCCTGGGTGGGCCTAATATTTAATCACCACTAACCCACAAGGAGAACACTATGAAAAAGCGAAACAAAATCATTATTGCTGCAGTGGCCAGTATCGCCATCCTGGGCGGCGTCGCTGCTTGCGGCCATCACGGCAGCCCTGAAGAACGCGCCGATTACATGGTTGAAAAAGTTACTAGCAAACTGGAGCTATCAGATGCCCAGGTTGTTGAGCTGGAACAATTGAAGGATGAACTGCTGAATGTGCGTAAATCGTGGCTGGAGGAACGTGAAACTGTGCACAATCAAGTCGACACCCTGCTCAGCCAGCCCACGCTTGATCAACAACAAGCCTTGAATATGGTGCGCGAGCGGACTGATTCAATTAGTCAGAAAGCCCCACAGGTGGTGACCGCGTTAGCCGGTTTTTACGACAGCCTTGATCCTGAGCAACAAGCCATGCTGCGCGAAAAGATACAGGAGCATAGCGAGAACCGCCATCACTGGCGCCACTAATCAACCAAATTTGAATTGAGCAAAGGAGATACATATGCGAAAACATGGATTTTTCCAACGTCTGTTTGGCGGCTGCCACAAGGCCAAAGGACAATGGCTGATAAAACGTGTCAGCAAAAAGCTGGCACTTGATGGCGACCAAGAAGCCAGGTTGACCGAATTGAGCCAGCAGATTCACCACAGCGAAGACGATATTCAGTCTGTGCGCAGGGAAGGCCGGCATGAAGTGATGCAACTCCTGACCGAACCGCAGGCAGACAGGGATCAGGCCAAATCAGTACTGCAAAATAAACTTGCTGCCATTGTGGCGCAAACCAACGACATGGTAGATGCCTTTGGCAATTTTATTGACAGCCTCAACCCACAACAGCGCCAACAACTGCATGCTTACATCCAAAAGCATGATTCGCAGCATGGTTGTCGCCACTAACCTGTCATGCCCACCTTTGTTTATTAAAGGTGGGCTTGGTTGTCTGGCGGGAATAGGGATAAAGTAAGCCATATGCCGCGTATCCTGCTCATTGATGATGACGAACGACTAGCCGAATTGCTGGGGCGTTTTTTTGAACGCTATGAGCTTGATTTCGACAGCGCTGTTCGCCCCAGCGAAGGTTTGGCAAAACTGGTCCGGGGTGATTTCGATCTGGTTATTCTGGATGTGATGCTGCCGGAAATGGATGGTTTTGAGGTGTGCAAGGCAATCCGCAAAGAAAGCAGCATTCCGATTATCATGCTCACTGCCCGCGGCGAGGTGATGGACCGGATTGTTGGTCTGGAGCTGGGCGCAGACGACTATCTTCCCAAGCCTTTTGAGCCGCGCGAATTGGTGGCCCGCATCCATACCGTGCTTAAACGCTTTAGCCAAACAAGCAACAACAATGCTGAAATTTGTTTTGGCGGCCTGTGTGTGGATCTTGAACTGCGTCAGGCCACACTCGGGGGGGTTGAATTATCTCTTAGCAGTGGTGAATATCAGTTATTGGCCCTGTTCGTACAAAACCCTGGCAAGACTTTTAACCGCGATGAAATAATGAATTATTTACGCGGCACGGAGACTGAAATTTATTCACGGGCTATTGATATTCTGGTTAGTCGCTTGCGCACTAAACTCAAACCGGAACAATTCATCAAAACCATCCGCGGCCAAGGTTACTGCTTTGTCGGTAAAAACGTATGAAACAAGCTAAACGAAAAAAACGTCACAGCCTCTCTGGCCGCCTGGTGCTGCTGTTTGTAGTGATGGCTGCAGTGATCGTTATTGCCGTAAGCAGCACCATGGTATGGGCCTTTCGCACCCATTTTCAGGAAAACATACGACCTCACCTAATGCAGTATCTGGATTATATTCAGCAGGATATTGGTTCCCCACCCAATCCGGCCAAGGCCTCAGAGCTGGCCAAACGACTTAACGTAGAAATTCACTATTTTAGTGATGAACAACAATGGGCCACCAGCACCCACCCGGTCAATCTGGACGATATTCGCTATCATCGCCAATTGCGCCAACAAGGTGTGGAATATGGCTTTGGTTTTTATGATGGTCGCGAGTATTTGATCAGTCAACACGATGGCTACACACTGGCCTTCTCGGTGCCACGCCGTGATCACGGTGGCCAATATAAAATCATCCCCCTGCTGGTGATATTACTTGTGCTGGTATTGCTCTACCTCGCTACCCGACGCCTGTTTGCGCCCGTTAAAGAGATTAAGAATGGCGTGGCACGTATTGGTGCCGGTGAGTTGAGCCACCGTCTCGACATCAAGCGCCGCGACGAACTGGGTGAACTCGGTGACAGCATTAATGCTATGGCCGATGATATTGAGCAAATGCTTGAAGCAAAACGCCAACTCCTGCTCGCCATCAGCCATGAACTGCGTTCGCCCCTGACCCGCGCCAAGGTGTCAGTAGCGATGCTTGATGATCAGCGCCAGCAGACCGAAATTCAACGTGATCTTAACGAAATGGAGGCGCTGATCGAAGAATTGTTGGAAACGGAACGCCTCAGTACACGCCATTCCATCCTGAATAAATCTGATGCAAAAATACAACAATTAATCAGCGAATTGCTCGAAAAATATTTTGCCGGACAGCACATTCAAGTCATTCAGCCTGATGAGGCCATTACCATGACTGTGGACAGCGCCCGAATCAAACTGTTACTAAAAAATATCCTTAGTAATGCCCTGCAACACAGCTCTGAAGATACGCCACCACCGCGCCTGACACTGGCTAAACTTGGTGACTCAGTAAAAATTACGGTGCAAGATTCCGGTCGCGGCATCGAAGCGGAACACATTCCTCATCTGATGGAGCCGTTTTATCGTACCGATGCCGCGCGTCAACGAGAAACCGGCGGCTATGGTCTCGGTCTTTATCTATGCAAGGTGATTACTGAAGCCCATGGCGGGCTAATGGAAATTCAGAGTGAAATTGGCAAAGGGACAACGGTAGTGGTATCACTTCCGCATTAGTGACTCATTTCAGCTCTGAGTTTGGCAATCACCGCTTGCGTCTCTGGCCTCACACCGCGCCAGAGGGCAAACGATTCTGCCGCCTGCTCAACCAACATCCCTAATCCATCAAGAGACTGTGATGCACCATGCTCATTCGCCCAACGCTGAAAAGCGGTAGGCTCGGCACTGTACATCATATCGTAACAACTGGCATTCGGCGCCAGAAGATCATCGGGCAATGGCGGCACTTTTCCTTCAAGACTGGCAGCAGTGCCATTAATCACCACATCAAACTGCTGCCCTGGTAGTACGTCAAAGCCGCAGCCAAACACATCTCCGAAATCATTAAACTGCTTGGCCAGACCCACCGCTTTATCAGCCGTGCGATTCGCTATGATGACAAACTGCGTATCTTCTTCCAGCAAGGGCTGCAATACACCGCGTACGGCGCCACCGGCACCCAACACCAGAATGCATTTACCCTTTAGCTCAATTTGATTATTCACAGTAATATCGCGCACCAATCCAATGCCATCGGTGGTATCTGCATAACGACTACCATCCTCGCGAAATACGATGGTGTTAACCGCACCGGCCAGCTCGGCGCGCTCACTGCGATCATTCACCAAAGCCCAGGCCTCTTGTTTAAATGGCACCGTGATGTTTAACCCCTTGCCAGCCTCGTTCTGAAACTTATCCACAGCGGCGATAAATCCATCCAATTCCACCAACAAGGCTTCATAACTTATGTTTTGCCCCGCCTGCTCGGCAAACTGGCGATGAATTTGGGGGGATTTGCTGTGGCCGATGGGATTGCCCATCACGGCATAACGATCTTTTGTCACGAAATAACCTCGACTATTGGTATGCTGAAAGTATAACGGATGCAATAAAAAAGCGGGCACATGGCCCGCTTAGAATTATTATTAATGGCGGCTAAGCTTGTTTAAGCCACTGGGCAATTTGTTTGGCATAATAGGTCAAAATACCATCGGCTCCGGCACGTTTGAAACACAACATCGCCTCCATCACCACGGCCTGCTCATTCAACCAGCCATTCTGGCTAGCGGCCTTTAGCATGGCGTATTCACCACTGACATGATAAGCATAGGTGGGCACACCAAACTCTTGTTTAACACGCCGTACGATATCGAGATAAGGCATACCCGGTTTAACCATCACCATATCCGCACCTTCATCCAAATCTAAGGCCACTTCGTAGACGGCTTCATCACTATTGGCCGGATCCATCTGGTAGGTATATTTATTGCCCGCACCCAAGTTTGCTGCCGAACCCACTGCATCACGGAACGGCCCGTAGTAACTGGAGGCATATTTGGCTGAATAGGCCAGTATGCGGGTGTGAATATGACCTTCTTCTTCCAAAGCGTCACGAATTTGACCAGTTCGGCCATCCATCATATCGGAAGGTGCCACAACATCCGCTCCTGCTTCAGCATGAGATAACGCCTGTTTCACCAACACTTCGACGGTTTCATCATTCATTACATAACCACTTGCGTCGATCAGACCATCCTGACCATGGGTGGTAAATGGATCGAGGGCAACATCAGTGATCACGCCCAATTGCGGAAATTCTTTTTTCAATGCGCGTACGGCACGCTGAGCCAAACCTTCTGGATTAAACGCTTCCGCTGCATCAAGGCTCTTTTTATCTACAGGTGTCACCGGGAAAAGCGCAATCGCAGGGATTCCCAAATCCACAAGCTGTTCGGCTTCTTTGAGAAGCAAATCGATACTGACACGCTCGACGCCCGGCATAGAAGAAACGGCTTCACGCTGTCCTTCACCTTCGAGTATGAACATGGGATAGATCAGATCATCACTGCTGATCTGGTTTTCCCGCATTAAGCGACGTGAAAAATCATCTCGACGCATGCGGCGCATACGACGTGGAAGAAATAGTCCTGAGCCTGACACGATTATTACCCTCTTAAAACAAAAAATGGAGCGGCATATTGCTATGCCGCTCCATTATATCGCAGTTAAATCAACTACTTTCTCTTTTTAGCTGCTTTTTTCTTGGCAACCTTTTTCTTGGCTACTTTCTTCTTAGCGACCTTTTTTTTGGCCACTTTTTTCTTGGCGACTTTCCTTTTCGCCACTTTTTTCTTAGCAGCCTTTCTCTTGGCTACCTTTTTCTTGGCGACCTTCTTTTTCGCCACTTTTTTCTTAGCAGCCTTTCTCTTGGCTACCTTTTTCTTGGCGACCTTCTTTTTCGCCACTTTTTTCTTAGCAGCCTTTCTCTTGGCTACTTTTTTCTTGGCGACCTTCTTTTTCGCCACTTTTTTCTTGGCTACTTTCTTCTTAGCAACCTTTTTCTTAGCGGCTTTCTTCTTTGCCGCCACTTTTTTCTTAGCTACTACCTTCTTCTTAGTAGCTGCCTTCTTCTTGGCTGCAGTTTTTTTCTTCGCTGCTGCCTTCTTCTTAACTGATTTCTTCATAGGTTTATCCCCTTTCGCTGCTGACAATTTCTCAGTTACCGCCGCGGCTATTACTTCTACTTCCGCTGGCACTTCCTTGGCTCGTTGCTGCTCTTCTTCAAGTACTTCATCGAGGAGCTTACATATGCCGTTGAATATATCGGCAATTTCCCCGATAGCTTCAACACTTCTTAACTTGCCACGACTCCGATAGTATTCCACCAAGGGTGCAGTTTGTGCTTCATACACTTTAAGGCGGTTACTTATCGTTTCTTCACGGTCATCTGCACGGTGACGCAGATTACCTCCACAGCTATCACAACGCCCATCAATTTTTGATGGTGAAGTATAAATATTAAAAACCTGGCTGCATGATTCACAGGTACGCCGCCCGGTGAGGCGCTGCATGAGCAAATCTATATCCACATCCATTAGCAATGAAACTTGCAATGGTTTACCTATTCTTGCCAGCAATGCATCCAAAGATTCCGCTTGGGGAATATTGCGAGGAAAACCATCTAATATGAATCCATCCTCAGCATCAGGCTGGGCCAAACGCTCTTCTATCATCCCGAGCACAATATCATCAGACACCAAGTGACCTGCATCCATTGTCGCTTTCGCCTGCAAACCAAGAGGCGTTTGAGCAGCAACAGCCGCACGCAAAAGATCACCCGTGGATATTTGAGGGATATGATAATTCTCAGAGAGCTGTTTTCCTTGTGTACCTTTACCAGAGCCTGGAGCACCCAGAAGTACAATTCTCATTCGTCAGTTTCTCTCTTATTAACTTTATCTTTTGTTCATGTGATGCAAAAATTTTTTAATACTTTTCCCACTAAACTTGCATCAGTATAGTCTGGAATATGCTAAAACTACATCCAAGTAATCATAAGGTCAATCAATTCGTAAAATTATTTTAGTTTAATCGTTCAAGATTTCTATAAAGTTAGAAAATTTATTTCAACTTTTTACATATTAATGAGGTAATCATCATGGCAAAGAAAAACGCCTTTTATGCTCAATCAGGCGGTGTCACTGCAGTTATAAACGCATCTGCATGTGGTGTGATTGAAACGGCAAGACAACATAAAAATAAAATCGGCAAGGTATACGCGGGACGTAATGGAATAATCGGCGCGCTAACAGAAGATTTAATTGATACCAGCAAAGAAACTGCGAAAAATATTGCCGCATTACGTCATACACCTGGCGGTGCATTTGGTTCTTGCCGGTATAAATTGAAAGGCATTGAAGAAAATAGGGCCCAATATGAACGTTTGATAGACGTGTTTAAAGCGCATGACATTGGTTATTTCTTTTATAACGGCGGTGGTGATTCACAAGATACCTCCCATAAAGTGTCACAAATCGCTGATGAGCTGGGTTATCCCATTACCTGTGTTGGCATACCAAAAACCGTTGATAATGACCTGCCAATAACCGATAACTGCCCTGGATTTGGCTCAGTAGCAAAATATGTTGCCGTTTCAACCAGAGAGGCAGCTTATGACGTTGCCTCTATGTCTAAAACATCGACGAAAGTCTTTGTCATGGAAGTAATGGGGCGACATGCCGGTTGGATAGCCGCTTCATCAGGCCTGGCCGTGGAACAGGAAGGTGATGCACCACATATCATTCTGTTTCCGGAAATCGCATTTGATAAAGATAAATTCCTGAAAAAAGTAAATAACACCATTAAAAAGTATGATTATTGTGTGATTGTTGTCTCTGAAGGCGTGAGATATAAAGATGGCAGATTTTTATCCGATTCAGGCACCACCGATGCGTTTGGTCATGCCCAACTGGGCGGTGTTGCGCCCTTACTTGCCAACATGATCAAAGACGAATCAGGACATAAGTTTCACTGGGCGGTGGCGGACTATCTGCAACGCTCGGCACGGCATATCGCGTCAAAAACTGATGTCGAGCAGGCCTATGCGCTGGGCAAAGCTGCGGTTGAAATGGCATTAAAAGGCAAAAACGCAGTGATGCCTACCATTGTGCGTAAATCCAATAAACCCT
Source organism: uncultured Chromatiaceae bacterium (assembly GCA_945787785.1). Lineage (GTDB taxonomy): Bacteria > Pseudomonadota > Gammaproteobacteria > Tenderiales > Tenderiaceae > Tenderia. The sequence goes on along the minus strand of CALZIO010000038.1, from coordinate 6,153 downwards.
ATCGCTGGAAAATTGGTGAAGCAGCACTGGCAGATGTGGCTAATGTGGAAAAGATGATGCCTAAGAATTTCATTACCAGAGATGGTTTTGGTATTACCGACAGCTGTCGTGAATATCTGGCTCCTCTGATCAAAGGCGAAGACTATCCACCCTTTAAAAATGGCCTGCCGCAATATGCACGCATGAAAAATATCGCCGTTAAGAAAAAACTGAAAGCCAAATTTGATATTTAACGAAAAAGCCCCTCCATGGAGGGGCTTTTTTTACCTCATTACCGAGCCAATTAACTCAGCAGTGGTGCAATTACCAAGCTTACAATTGCCAATACGTTAATCAAAATATTCATTGAAGGACCAGAGGTATCCTTGAAGGGATCACCGACGGTATCACCAACCACGGCAGCCTTGTGCACATCTGAGCCTTTACCACCCAACTCGCCCTTCTCGATATATTTTTTAGCGTTGTCCCAAGCACCACCGGCATTGGCCATGGTCAAGGCAAGCAACACGCCACTCACTAATGCACCACCCAACATGCCACCTAAAGCCTGGGGTCCCAAAACAAACCCAACTACAATTGGCGCAGCCACTGCCAAAGTACCTGGCAACACCATCTTTTTTAATGCCGCTTGTGTGGCGATATCGACACAACGCGCGCTGTCAGGTTTAGCAGTTCCTTCAAGCAAACCCGGAATTTCACGAAACTGGCGTCTGATTTCGCGAATCATATCGAAAGCGGCATCACCTACCGCTGTCATGGTCAAGGCGGATACCAAAAATGGAAAAACACCGCCCAGAAACATACCCATCAGTACACGAGGGTGACTCAGCTCGAGACTAAAATCAGGAATACGATGCGTGATATCCTGGACGAACGCTGCAATTATCGCCAATGCTGCCAACGCTGCCGCACCAATAGCAAACCCTTTACCGATAGCGGCAGTGGTATTACCCAACTCATCCAAACTATCAGTAATCTTGCGTGTTTCCACACCCAAACCACTCATTTCGGCAATACCACCGGCATTATCCGCTACCGGACCATAAGCATCGATTGCCATGGTAATCCCCACGGTGGCCAACATACCCACCGCAGCAATACCCACGCCATACAGACCACAAAACTCTGTTGAGACAAAAATAATGGTACAGATTGTGAGAATCGGGATGAGGGTGGAACGCATGCCGGTCGCCAAGCCGGTAATCATCACTGTCGCTGGCCCCGTTTCACCCGAACGGGCGATATGTTGCACCGGCTTACCTCCAGTGTAGTATTCGGTGACCAGTCCAATCACCATGCCGCCAAGCGCGCCCACCACCACGGCACCCCAAACTGATGCATCAACACCGAGCATTTTCACCACAATCAAGGCCACCACAATAAAAGCTGCTGCTGCACCTAGAGTGCCGATACGCAATGCTATCTGGGCTGGTTTATTCGATGACTTACGTACTAAATAGATACCACCGATGGAACAAAGCAGTCCGGCAGCAGCCAGTGCCAAGGGCAAAAACATTAAATCTTCCCGCTCACCCAGCTCCATCAGCAGACCTAAACTCATGGTCGAAGCGATCGCAATGGTGGCAATCATGGAGCCGCAATAGGATTCAAAGATATCCGATCCCATACCGGCCACATCACCCACGTTATCACCCACGTTATCTGCAATTACACCTGGGTTACGAGGGTCGTCTTCTGGAATGCCCGCCTCCACTTTACCTACCAGGTCAGCACCCACATCAGCACTTTTGGTAAAGATGCCGCCGCCAACACGCGAAAACAGCGCCACAGTGGAAGCCCCCATGCCAAAGCCATGAATCACATGGGCGGTTTCAGGGTCACCACCATAGAGCAGATAGAGAAAACCAAGCCCCAGTAAACCAATCGACGCGACAGCCAACCCCATGACCGAACCACCGGAAAAGGCCACACTCAGTGCCGCGGCTATGCCTTTATCATGGGCCGCAGTCGTGGTGCGCACATTCGCCTTTGTGGCTGAATACATGCCGATAAGGCCGGCGCTGGCTGAAGCGAGTGCCCCAACAACGAAGGCAAAGGCGGTGCCAAATCCCAGTGTGAATAGCAAAAATACCACCACCGCGGCTGAAAATATTGCCAGCATGCGGTATTCGCGCTTGAGAAACACCATCGCCCCTTCATGAATGGCGTCGCCAATCTCCTGCACCTTGCCCTCACCCGCCGGCCATTTAAGAACATCCTTATACAGCTTATAGGCAACCCACAACCCAACCCCTCCCAACAGCGGGGGCAACAGCTCAAACACTGACATAGAACCTCCCTTTTTGTTAGTCGGCCAAAGTGGCCGATTTTCGTTTTCCTTATTAGATAGCAGCCTGCGCATTAGCGCAATACTGCCACTCCATATATAATGTGCGGCTTTTGACACCAATAATGAGGAAGAAAAGATGAATCTGGACAGAGTTAGTTCCGGCAAAGACATCCCAAACAACGTCAATGTCATCATCGAAATCCCGGCCCATAGTGATCCGGTAAAATATGAAGTTGATAAAGACACAGGCGCCATGTTTGTGGACCGTTTCATGGCCACCGCCATGTTCTATCCCTGCAACTACGGCTATGTACCGCACACTCTGTCGGAAGATAGCGATCCGGTTGATGTATTGGTCATTACCCCTCGCGCCCTCATCAGTGGCTCTGTCATTCAAGTCCGTCCTATCGGCGTATTGAAAATGAGTGACGAATCAGGTGTTGATGCCAAGGTGCTGGCTGTACCCATCAAAAAACTGACCGATCGCTACAATCACATTGATGATATCGAAGATATGCCCAAGCAACTGCTGGCACAAATCGCCCACTTTTTCGAGCATTACAAAGACCTGGAAGATGGTAAGTGGGTCAAGATCGATGGCTGGGGTAATGCTGAAGAGGCAAAGGCTGAAATCCTCTCAAGTTTAGAACGCTTCAACGCGGCGCCTGAAAAGCCACATTTCTAAGTTATTATTGCTGCCGGATGGCATTGGCCATCCGGCAGTGATTCGTTACAAACGCGGTGTTTCCGACACGCTTTCTAGCTCAAACTTTTCCTGACAACTGATACACCTGCTTGCCGCCGGCTGGCTTTGAAGTCTGGCAACTGCAACAGCCTCACCACAGTCTATACACTCTCCGTAGCGCCCTTGCCCCATTCTATCCAGGGCGGCTTCGATATCCGCCAGCTCGCGGGCATCAATCTCTGCCAGGCCAATATCCAGACCTGACAGCAACTCCATCGTTGACTCATCACCACTGTCATGCACCTGCCCGACCAGATGATCGTGACCCGCGGCTGACAACTCATCCTTGATCAACACCCGCAACTCATCACGACGCACCTGGAGCTGGCGTTTCATCTGTGCTAACTGCTCATTGGTCAGTAACATCTGTTGCTCCCTTATTATTAAGACCTTTGTATCATAGCCCCAATCGAATCATAACTTGAATTCAATCCGGGATATCCAGCCATTATCATATCAGCTCTATATTCCTGATTTACGTGCTAAACTTATCGAATGCAAAGTATCAAGTTCAGCAAAATGCATGGTCTTGGCAACGACTTTGTCGTCATCGACGCCATTAATCAAGAGATCAACCTCAACCCCGATCAGATTCGTTTAATTGCCGATCGCCACTTTGGTGTCGGCTGCGACCAATTGCTATTGGTGCAAAAGCCACTTACACAAAAAGCGGACTTCGGTTACCGCATTTTCAATGCCGATGGTGGCGAAGTGGAACAATGCGGTAATGGTGCACGCTGTTTTGCCCGTTTCGTACTCGACCAGGGACTGACCAGCAAAGATGAAATCGCCGTTGAAACCAAGACCGGCATCATCTACCCACGACTGGAACAGGATGGTCAGGTGACGGTCAATATGGGTGCACCCAGATTTGATCCTGCCAGCCTGCCATTTGATGCTGATGACCCACAACCGACCTACCCTATTACTCTCCATGGCGAAGACATTAGCATTGGTGCTGTCTCCATGGGCAATCCGCATGCGGTGTATCAAGTACGTGATCTCGAACAGGCACCCGTGACACAGCTTGGCCCGGTTATTTGCGGCCATCCAAGTTTTCCCAATGGCGTCAATGTGGGGTTCATGCAAATCCTGGCGCGCGATCATATTCGCCTGCGCGTTTATGAACGTGGTGCAGGTGAAACCATGGCCTGCGGCACAGGTGCGTGCGCGGCTATGGCTGTTGGCCGCAGCTGGGGTGAATTGGACGACACGGTAAAAGTTGATTTGACTGGCGGCCAATTATTGATACGCTGGCTGGGTGACAATGAACCCGTTTGGATGACCGGCCCAGCCACACATGTTTTTGAAGGGAATATTGATATATGAGCAGCAACCAGAACAGCCAAACTCAAGAGCCACAAATGATTGATGCCGACACAATTGCTGAATACCTGCACCAGAACCCAGAATTTTTTGAACAAAACCCCGATATTCTGGCCGAGCTTAACATCAGCCATCAGGTCAGCGGGGCCATCTCGCTGATTGAGCGTCAGATTAACGCGCTGCGCGATAAAAATAGCAAACTAAAAAATCAGCTCGAAAACCTGGTCATCATCGCCCGGGATAATGACAAACTTAACGAACGCATGCACAGGCTTACCCTCTCATTAATGGATGCCAACAGTCTGAATGAGGTCTACATTGCTCTGGATGACAGCCTACGGGGAGACTTTGAAGCGGATGCGGTCACGGTGAAACTGTTTGTCGACCCGGCCATCACCGATATCGACCCTGATAACGACCTGATGCAAACCATTTTTGTTCCCATGGAAGACCCGCGCTTGGATCCATTCAGAAACATCCTTAGCCATGAAAAACCTGTGTGCGGTCCTCTCAAGGAAGAACAGTTGAACTACCTATTTGGCGACAGCGCAGACCTAATCAAATCAACGGCGATGATTCCGCTCGGTGGCGACCAGTGTTCCTCAGCTGAGTGCAACTATCTTGGTATCCTGGCCATTGGCAGCCACGATGAGCAGCGTTTTCACGCCAACATGGGCACCCTGTTTCTCAGCAACCTGGGAGATATTCTCAGCCGAGCCATCCGAACTTATCTTACTGACAAACCAGACAGTGAATGAGCAGGGCAAACTCCAACCCGATGGCCAGGCGATTGAAAAATTCCTGGCCTATTTACACCACCAACGGCGCGTTTCACCTCATACACTCAGCAACTACCAACGCGATTTAAGCAAACTCAACAGTTTTTGCCATGAGCAGTTAATCAACGACTGGGCTGAGTTGCGCGATCACCATATTCGTAGCTTCGCCGCCAAGCTACGCCGCAGCGGCCTGGCTGGCCGCAGCATGCAACGTACCCTCTCGGCAATTCGTTCTTTTTACAATTATCTGCTACGGGAAGGCATTGCCCAGATCAATCCGGCTGTCAGTGTCAGCGCACCTAAACAAACGCGCCAACTGCCAGACCTGCTCGATGTGGACCAGATGGCAAAACTGCTCGATATCAAACCTGATGATCCACTCAGCCTACGCGATTGGGCCATTATGGAGCTTATGTACTCCTCCGGCCTGCGCTTGAGTGAACTTACCAGCCTTGATCTCATCGATGTCGATTTAGCAGACCAAACCGTACGCATCACTGGCAAAGGTTCCAAAACACGTATCGCCCCCATCGGTCGCTTTGCCTTGGCGGCATTACAACAATGGTTCAAAACGCGCACGACCCTGGCCAAACATGATGAACTAGCCGTATTTGTTAGCAAGAACGGCAAACGCTTGTCACAACGTTCGATTCAAGAGCGCATGCGTCAATGGGCAATCAAACAAGGATTGGATAAACATGTGCACCCCCACATGTTACGCCACTCATTTGCCAGCCACCTGCTCGAATCATCCGGTGATTTGCGCGCTGTTCAGGAGTTGCTTGGCCACTCCGATATCAGCACCACACAAATCTACACCCATGTTGATTTCCAACATCTGGCCAGCGTTTATGACAAAGCTCACCCACGGGCGAAAAAAAGAAAAACTAAGGTAACTATTCAGCACTCTCAACAATGAAGTCAGGCAACTCCCCCGCAAACAGCAACCTCAACGCCTCACTTGGATTCATCCCTTGTTTACGACAAGTCGAAAGATAGCTGCGAATCCGGCA
>CALZIO010000037.1 GCA_945787785.1 uncultured Chromatiaceae bacterium | reverse complement strand
CATTCCTTGATCGTTGGCACTGCATCGATGTTCATCGCCCGCCTCCATTTGCCTTTCAGCAAATTTATAGCAGGTCATCTATCCTGTGTCCAGAAAAACTTGTGTGTAACGATGTGCCCTGCATGGAGGGACACGAGTGGGTGTGTTGCGGCCTGATGATACGGATCGACTCATCGCTCGGATCAGTCCAAAGTAAAAACGCCTTCAATTTTGAGCGACGCCCCACGCAACATATACATGCTTGACAGTCGATGAGATTACATCTGATTAACTGGCTGCTTGATACTAACAGCACCTCTCAGGTCGCCTGGCTTATAGCCGGTAGCTTGATCGTGAGGATACCGCTCCTGCAATGCAGCCTTTACCGCTTCTGGAATGTCAGATTGGCCGCCATGACAAGTCAAGCACAGTGGTTTCACACCAATCGCCTTCATGAAACGGAAATACTTTCCGTTCGGCTCAACGACCAATTCAGAATAGACCATGTTTTGCATTGACTCTCCCTTGTTGGCACGCTCCTGAAACGCGGCTAGCACTTTTTGTTCCCAGACATCCGGCATAGCAAGCATCGGGTTACGCACACGGGTACCGACTCGAGTCACCTTCCAACCTTTTTCAAAAGATATGTCAGCCGCAATATCAGGAGCCACATCAGAACAGACCTTGATCGCGGCAACGGGCCCATTGGTCGTCATCTCGGCCTTCATGGTGCTACCCAATTTCTGCAGGAAAATTTGACTAGCCTCTTCTGCGGCTTGGTGGCGCTGCTCAATATTTTGCGCCAGGACTGAGCCCATACTGCCGAAGCTTAGAGACAAGGAAAAGGCGATAATAGATCTGCGTGTGTTAAAAAACATTTTTGTACTCCCAGGTAAATGAGCTACAGCTCAGTTTAAAGCCAAATAACCTTCTGCATTCAGGTTTGAGAAGATGTTAACGTGCACGATTCGAAAAGCACGCTCAAAATACTGTAATGACCTGCCTTCAACCTACACTACCAGTGTAGCGAAAGCCAAAAAAATGTATGTGACTAAGGCACATTTTGGAATGGGGGTCTTTGCCAAGGGAGAGTAGGTGCCATAAGTTATGACAACGTTAACTTTCATGAGTGATGATATACAATTGATATGTAAACACATGCTCTATGTTGGAGGAAGGAAATGACTATAGCCTTTGGCCCAGTCCCTTCAAGACGCCTTGGAAGCAGTCTGGGGATTAACAATATTCCGCCGAAGTCCTGCTCCTATTCCTGCTTATACTGCCAAGTTGGGGCTACTCACGGGCAACTGATTAAGCCACAGGATTTTTATAGCCCGGAAGATATTTATCAGGAGGTTAGTCAGCAACTGCAAAAGGTACGTAACGCTGGTGAGTCTGTCGATTACCTGACCTTTGTGCCTGATGGTGAACCGACCCTGGATATCAATTTAGGCAGGGCGATCGATTTGTTGCGGCCGTTGGATATTCCAATTGCCGTCATATCAAATGCCTCGCTGCTCTGGCGCAAAGAGGTCCGGTCGCTTATAGCCAAAGCCAATTGGGTCTCAGTGAAGGTTGATAGTGTTGATGAAGGTATTTGGAGTCAACTCAACCGACCCCACGACGCTCTGCAATTAAACGATATCCTGGACGGTATTCGCCTGTTCGCCAGGCAATTCCAGGGTGAGTTAGTCTCAGAGACGATGTTGATTCAAGGTCTCAACGATCATCAGGATAGCGTGGTGGCTGTTGCCGAATTCCTTCATGAGGTCGGTGTCTCCAAGGCCTATCTTTCCATTCCGACGCGGCCCACAGCCGAGGCTGGCATAAGTGCCCCAAGCGAGCTGTCTGTTAACCTCGCCTATCAGATTCTGGCCAACAGGCTGCCCCACGTGGAATATCTCATCGGTTACGAGGGAGATGCCTTTGCCTTCAGCGGCGATGTGCGACGTGACCTTCTCAGCATCACTGCGGTCCATCCCATGCGTGAGTCGGCGGTTAGAGAACTGCTGACGCGCGCCCAGGCAGAGTGGTCGTTGGTTGAAGAATTGGTTGCAGAGAGCAACCTCAAAGAGGTGGAGTATCTCGGCAAGCGTTACTATGTGAGGCGTTTCGCTACACAACATGAAGAGTGACAAGGGTTAGGAGAAATATGCTGACAGTTAATGGTCTAAAAGACAGCCTCAAGAAGAGCATGTGGACATTCATCAATGTGCTGCCCATCATCGTCGGCATGTTGTTGTTGACTAGTCTTGCTGTGACGCTGATCCCGGAACAGATCACCGCTGGACTGTTTGGAAACGGCGATATTCTTGATAGCTTAGTCGCAGCCACTATTGGCAGCATTGCCGCCGCCCATCCGTTAGCGAGCTATTTGCTCGGCGGGGAGTTGCTGGCTGGCGGGGTGGGTCTGATTGCCGTCACAGCTCTGCTGGTCACCTGGGTGACAGTGGGAATAGTACAGCTGCCGGCAGAAGCCCTGATGTTGGGAACTCGCTTTGCCGTCTGCCGCAATATCATCAGTTTTATAGCCGCCATCGCCATCTCGTTTTTGACCGTCTATACCCTGCAACTGCTGGGATTCTCCTAAATGCCCGGTGAGCAACAAAAAAGCAGGCATGGTGGTTGGGGTTTTCTCGCCCTGGTGCTGGTCATTTATGGACTGCTCGGGTTGCTTAATCCAAAAGCAACAACTCAAGCTGTTAGCCTTTTCTCTCAGGTCATGGGCGAAGTGTTACCTGTGCTGGGTTTGGTTTTTTTGCTGCTCTTTGTTGCCAATCTTGTGCTTAAGCCCAAATGGATTAAACGTTATCTGGGCAAAGGCAGCGGTATAAAAGGTTGGCTTGCGGCAGTGATCGGCGGCATTCTATCCATGGGGCCTGTCTATGCTTGGTACGCCATGCTAGGTGAGCTGCGGCAGCAGGGAATGAGAGACGCACTGATCGCTGCGTTTCTCTATAGCCGCGCGGTAAAGCTACCTTTACTACCACTGATGATCCATTATTTTGGCGTAACCTATACTTTGGTATTGTGTTTCTATCTGATCGGTTTTTCCATCATCACCGGCATAGTGGTTGAAAAACTTTCACTGCAGAAAAATGAATAACAGGGGATCTTTTAGAGAATGTTGCTGACATGGATAATTGTATTCAGTGTTTTAGGAAGCATAGGTGCCATCACCGGCGCGGCAGTGATGCTGCTTTTCCCGGAGGGCACAAGAAGAACCCTGCTGCCCTGCCTGCTCAGTTACGCCACCGGGACCCTGCTTGGAGCAGCTTTTCTGGGGATGATTCCCCACGCTTTGCAACAGGCTGCGCCCTTGGCTATATCCGGCACGGTGCTGGCCGGGATTGTCCTATTCTTTATGCTTGAGAAGTTAATCATCTGGCGTCATTGCCACGATACGGAATGTGAGGTTCATGGGGCGGCAGGGCCATTAATCCTGATCGGCGATGCCTTTCACAATTTCGTTGACGGTTTCGTGATCGCGGCGGCCTTTCTGACCTCCGTGCCATTGGGGATAGCCGCCTCATTGGCCGTGATTGCCCATGAAATCCCACAGGAGGTAGGTGATTTTGCCATCCTGCTCGAGAATGGCTATTCAAGAACGCGGGCCTTGGTCCTGAACACACTGTCATCACTGACCACCTTGCTTGGTGCAGTGATCGCATACTTTTTCCTCGGTAGCGTCCAAGAGGCTGTCCCATTCATCCTGGCGCTTTCCGCTGCCAGCTTTATTTATATTGCGATCGCAGACCTGGTACCGAGCTTACATCGTCAGATCGGCTTAATGCCTGCGTTTAGACAGTTAATTCTTCTAGTGGCAGGCATTGGCACCATAGCCCTTTTTCAGTTGGCGCACTAATAAACAACAGGGAGAAAAAATCATGACAGAAGAACGCAGACATGAAATGGGCACCGGAGGTTATTGTGTATGCCCCAAGTGCGGTGAAAAAACAATGCATCGCGACAGCGTTCCATGCCAGGAGGAACGGTGTCCCGACTGCGGAGCCAAGCTGCTTAGAGAAGGCTCTCATCACCATAAATTGTTTCAACAAAAGCAGGAAGAAAAACAGAAAAAGGAAAGTTCGGAATAGCACGCCTCATCTAGGGGTTCGCATCCATGGGAAGCACATAATCACCGCGCTAATGGCTAAGACCCTTGTGGCATCAAACGACTTTATCTAACCGATGGCCGCAGCACATGCCCCAATGGTCGACCAAACCGCATCCGCCTCTCGGGAGAAAGCCTAGCTTTCCACTTCACGCAGTCCGGCCCGAACAGGACAATAACGGTCGAGCCACCCATGTTAAAACGCCCCATCTCTTCACCTCGTTCCAACTGGATGACATTATCGCCAGTGACATCGTAAGTTGTCACCTTGATCGCTTTACCTCCCGGCGGTGTAATTTCACCCGCCCAGATCGTTTCAATGGAGCCTACGAAAATAGCACCGACCAAGACTACGGCCATAAGACCAACCTCTGTCTGAAAAACGCAAACTACACGCTCATTTCGCGTAAATAGGTGTGGGATAGATTCGGTGTAGTCAGGCGACACGCTGAATAACCTCCCTGGAATATAAACTGTTTCCAGCAATCGACCGGACAAAGGCATATGCAGTCGATGATAGTCACCGGGGGAGAGATACATGGTCGCAAACCGCCCACCCATGTATGGTTGTGCCCGCTCTGCGGAACTGCCAAGCAGTTCTAATAAGGAGTAGCTATGTCCCTTAGCTTGAAAGACCTGCGCCCCTTGGATATCCCCCAATTGGCTTATGGCGCTATCGGCCGGGCAGCAAATTTGTCCTGCCTCTTGAGTGACAGGACGTGCTTCGGGACGCAACGCGCGAGTAAAAAAACTATTGAAGTCCGGATAGGCGGTAAGGTCCGGCTCCAGGGCTTCTGACATATCGACTTTGTAGTGGCTAACAAACCAGCGCGTAATGGATTTACGCAGCGGAAAATGCTGACAACGTGTGCTCCACTGCACTACTCGCGATAGTAGATGGTGTGGGAGAAGATATAGAAGTATCGCTTTGAACCAGTGAGTCATTCCCTGTCCGCACCCATGCCGATACCGTCAATTGATGCACCGCAGTCGGGGCAACGCCCGGCACGTATGTGATTGGCCCGAACATGAAAGCCATAGCGATCGATCAGCAATGAATTACATTTATAGCAATGGGTATTCTCACCTTTCTCGCCAGGGACGTTACCTTCATAGACATAACGCAAGCCAGCGGCACGGCCAATGTCACCGGCCCGACGTAACGTCTCCATGGGCGTGACGGGGCGGTCGAGCATCTTGTGGGCAGGGTAGAACTGGGAGACGTGCCAAGGCACCTCTACGCCCACTGAGTGTACGAATTCGGCGATAGCTTTAAGCTCTTCATCGGAGTCATTCACCCCTGGGATAACGAGGGTCGTCACCTCCACCCACACACCCAACTCGTGGTAGAGGCTAATCGCATCAAGGATGGGCTGCATGCGAACCCGGCTGATATGCCGGTAGCTTTCTTCCTTGAAGAACTTAAGATCGACGTTTACTGCATCTAGCACCGTGGCCAGCTCACGCAATGGTGCTTCACTGATATAGCCACTGCTGACGAAGATATTCTTCAGCCCGTGCTCCCGCGCCAGTACTGCCGTATAGTAGGCCAGCTCGTAGAAGATGGTCGGTTCGGTGTAGGTATAGGCGATGGAGGTGGCGCCTGATGCGAGGGCTGCCTCGACGATGGCCTGCGGCGTCACACGTTCGCCCGGGATAGCCTTTTCCAGATCCACGAGCTGCGGACAGATAGGCTCCTGCATTTCAACCTTGCCGCTCGGCGTAATCCGCTTCGGCAGATGTTCCTTCGGCCACTGGGAGATATCCCAGTTCTGGCAGAAGGCACAACGTAGGTTACACCCCACCGTGGCGATGGAATAGGCGGTCGAACCTGGGTAGAAGTGGTACAGAGGCTTTTTTTCTACCGGTTCCACACTGCGAGACACGACCCTGTCGTAGACCAGCGTGTATAGCACACCTTCCTTATTGTAACGGACCCCGCACGCCCCGCGCCCACCTTCGCGGATGCGGCAATCGTGCGGACATAAGGTGCAAAGCACCCACCCATCCGACAGAACTTCGTAAAAGCGAGCCTCGTGCAATTCATCCATATTGGGTTAACCCCTCGGTTTGAAGAACCATACCAATGTGCTGCCAACAGGATATCCATGACACACCGCGTAAAGGTATGGGGCATAACTTTATTTCATTTCTTTCCGAAATGAATTGCCCTTTACGGTTATGTTGCTTAAAACACCCTTAGTAACAAACTGACACTCTAATGAATTAAATCTTTAACGACATTAACAGCAACACCTGTATTTTCTATACATGTTATCTGATTAGCTACCAACGCCTCCTTAAATTTTGGGCCAAAACGACCGGCGATCACTTTATTGATACCCATTTTAGAAAGCATATTCGCTACGTCAGGCCCAACATGTTTTTCGTTGTTTACAAATGGATTTTCAAGAATTTCAGTAAGATTGCCGTCTTCGATAAATAATAAAAAATATAATGCACGCGCACCTTGTGTACTAACATGTGAAGAAGGCTCGTCACTTTCCGTTGCTACAGCGATTTTCATTTAAATGTCCCCTGACTTCAGATAATTCTTGCTCTTGTGAAGTGCATGCTACTTGTTTCTACAATTGTCACCGTTCTTACATTGTAGCAGGGGCACGAGACATGGCTTCATTTTGCTTAGCCTTTAAATGAAACTACTTGCTCTAGCCACCAGCTAAAAATAGCGTTTGCTACGATACGCTGATACGCCAAACATTCGTCAATGTTCTCAAGTATCTGCTCTTTATCTTGCATGCATTCGCTTGGTTTCTTTAGACAATGCGCATATTGTTCAAGCCATTCATGTACCATGGATTTTGTAATTTCCGGATGAAATTGCAGTGCCAGGCAATTTTTATGGAGAAACCCCTGATTCTTAATGCAGCCGCCATTAAACAGAGACAAAGCGCCATCAGGAAGCGAAAAGGTATCGCCATGCCATTCAAAAGCGTAAAAACTGTCAAACAAGCCGCTGCTTGTGAATAGATCTTTGGCGTATTCACTTAGTGCAACACGATGCCAGCCGATTTGCATCGTTGGAACGGTAGTGACTTCACCGCCCAAAGCATTGCTGATTAGTTGTCCGCCAAAACAAATCCCCAAAACCGGAACGCCCACCTGAGAGGCCAATCTGATAAGCGCGACTTCCTCGGCAATCCATGGCAAAGGATCGTTAACACTAACAGGAGAGCCTAGGAATACCAGGCCCGATACATCATCTATCTGTTTGGGGATGGTTTCACCCAGAGCAATATATATTTTTTCATAACAAATCCCGCTTTTCTCCAGGTATTCGCAGAGGTAACCCGGGTGTTCGATAGTGGTATGACTAAAAATCCTGACCGGTTTCAATGAGCCTACATCATAAATGCCAAAGGAAAACCTCACCTGGTGAATTTGTGGCTGTTGTGAGAAAGAACGCAGCCGACAATGATATCTAATTAAAACCAGCCTAGTTACCGCAGGCAGTCAGCGTCGGAAGCGCGGCACCTGCGTCTTCCAAATAAACAGCCGATGAAACACTGTCTCAACCTAAACAGAAAAATACCAACCAGGCTGCATTAGGCAATGGTAGTCAGTCGTGTTGGTGGGCCGCAATAGCATCTATCCTAGTCGTGCGCTATATTGAGTCACATTCGTCTTTTTACTAACGCTAAGGAGAGGCATCATGAGTAAAGACAAAAAGTTAACAACCAACGCGGGCGTGCCCGTGCCGGACAACCAGAATGTCCTGACCGCCGGTCCACGCGGTCCGCAATTGCTACAGGATGTTTGGTTTCTCGAAAAACTAGCACACTTTGACCGAGAAGTGATTCCTGAACGGCGCATGCATGCCAAGGGTTCAGGCGCCTACGGCAGCTTCACCGTTACGCACGACATCACAAAATATACCCGGGCGAAAATCTTTTCGCAGATCGGTAAAAAAACTGAACTGTTCACACGTTTTTCAACAGTGGCTGGTGAGCGCGGTGCAGCCGATGCCGAACGCGACATCCGCGGCTTCGCTGTTAAGTTCTATACCGAAGAGGGTAATTGGGATCTGGTCGGCAACAATACGCCAGTATTCTTTCTGCGTGATCCGCTGAAATTTCCCGATCTAAACCATGCCGTGAAACGCGATCCGCGCACCAACCTGCGCAGTGCGAAGAACAACTGGGACTTCTGGACCTCACTACCTGAAGCCCTGCATCAGGTCACCACCGTCATGAGCGATCGCGGCATCCCAGCAACCTATCGCCACATGCACGGCTTCGGCAGCCATACCTTCAGCTTCATCAACGCCAAGAACGAGCGCTTCTGGGTCAAGTTCCACCTAAAGTCACAACAGGGCATTAAGAACATGACGGACCAGGAAGCCGAGGCCGCCGTCGGCATTTGCCGCGAGACGCACCAGCGTGATCTCTATGAAACTATTGAAAAGGGCGATTTTCCCAAGTGGACGATGGCCGTCCAGGTCATGCCAGAGCAGGACGCCTCCAAGGTATCCTACAATCCCTTCGATCTAAGCAAGGTCTGGCCGCACAAAGATTACCCGCTGATAGAAGTCGGTGTAATGGAGCTGAACCGCAATCCTGAAAATTACTTCTCTGAGGTTGAACAAGCGGCTTTCAATCCCGCCAACGTCCCGCCTGGCATCAGCTTCTCGCCAGACAAAATGCTGCAGGGACGGTTGTTCTCCTACGGCGACACGCAGCGCTACCGGCTCGGTGTGAACCATCACCTAATCCCGGTCAATGCCGCCCAGTGCCCCTTCCACAGTTCGCATCGCGATGGCGCTATGCGGGTCGATGGCAACCACGGCGGCACGCTGGGCTACGAGCCGAACAGCTACGGCGAGTGGGCCGAGCAGCCGGATTATGCCGAGCCGACGCTGAGCCTTGAAGGCGCGGCGGATCACTGGAATCATCGCGAAGACACAGATTACTACTCGCAGCCCGGCAACCTTTTCCGCCTGATGAAGCCAGCACAGCAACAGGTGCTGTTCGAAAACACTGGCCGTTCCATTGGCGATGCACCAAGGGAGATCCAGATTCGTCACATCGGTAACTGCCTGAAAGCCGACCCGGCCTACGGCAAGGGGGTGGCTGAAGCGTTGGGCATTCCGTTGAGCGATATTCCCGCATAGGTAAAACAAAGCAGCCCACAATCGAATCAGTTCCAGCGGAACTAATAGATAGTCTCGCTGGACCGAGAAAACAAGCTATTTCTGTAACCATTACCATAAATGAGGAAAAACTATGTCAAGTGTCGGATACCACGAACCCCTGTCAGAGCTTTCAGATGAGACCCGGGATATGCATCGTGCCATTGTCTCACTCATGGAGGAGTTGGAAGCAGTAGATTGGTATAACCAAAGAGTCGACGCATGTAAGGATCCAGAGCTGAAGGCAATTCTCAAACACAATCGAGATGAAGAAAAGGAGCATGCAGCGATGGTTCTGGAATGGATACGTCGAAAGGATACGACCTTCTCAAAAGAGCTGAAGGATTACCTTTTTACCGAGAAGACCATTGCGCACAAATAGAAATGCCTGATTTTTCATAGAGGCTAGATGGCCCTTACGGGCCGTCAATTTAACATTTAACGTCTTCTGTCGAGAAACGCGTACGACTATATCGGGACGGGTGTAAAACAATCACAACTTAATTATGAACGACTACTACCACTATTAATTTACCTTTGGGCTGAAATCAGAAAATGGCCGTTATAGGTCAGTTCCAAGATAATGCTTAGAATTGTCAATTGACCGCTATGGGCACTTAGCCAGCATTCCTGGACGTTGAGAATCTGATCTAACCAACGTCCGCTGTGTGGACGCATCCCCACCGTACCGCACTCAGAATCATTATAAAATTTTTCTTGCATTGATACGCCGCTACGACAAAGTCGCTCGGTAATTAGACCGTCAGTTTTCCTTTGTAATCACACTACTACAGTTAATCTAAACTAATAACACCATGCTTGATCGCATGCTTGATTATTTCAGTAGTTCGAGACAAGCCCAGTTTTTGTTTTAAGTTGTACAAGGCATTGCTCACGGACTTTTCAGAAAGTTCGAGTGATTTCGCGATTTCCGGCGTTGTTCTGTCTGCCGCTATCAATTTATAAATTCCGAATTCTCTTTCAGTCAACATTTCCTCAGGTTCGTCGTCGACATTTCGAGTGCTAAAGTCAGCCAAGGTCTGGGCAATGCCTGGCAAAAATGTTTTCTCCCCGTCGGCCGCTTTTTTAATTGCGTCAACCAGCAGTTCCGCTGTCGTATTCTTGGGCACAAACGATTTTGCGCCAAGCTTGTAGATTGCTTGAATGAGCCTTGCTTGATCATCCTGAGTTAATACGACGATGGCGGCATCGTGATCATATTCCAAGATATCCGAGATCGCATCAAGGCCAGTAGTCTCACCCTGAAATACGATATCCATCACGACGACATTTGGACTGAGTCGCTGGTAAGCCTCGCAAATGGTTTGAACCTGCCCCGTTTCATGAATCACTTCAATATTCGGTGCTTTCATTAACACCATGCTAAGCCCGGTGCGAATCAGTGGACTTTCATCGGCCAACAATACTGTGACTTTTTCCACCGTTACTATCCTTTGACTTCTTGTTCTGCTAGGTATTGATTCGTAGTGTCATTCATTTACAACGACGCTATGTTAATTCAACTAGCGGCAGGTGGGTTGTTAACAATCTGATTATGCACGTATTTCTGAACGCCATCAAAAAGTAATCAACGTAAAGAAAATAAGTAATAAAGAATATTTATTACTTGTTTTACTTGCTTTGCCATTAAAAATGATGTAAATATTTAACCGTCGAATTTCAATATAGAGAAACGACTGGGATGGCATACACATATCGACTATTTATTACCAGTCGGGCTTTAAAGCTTGTTTTTCACCGGCCAAATTTAGAGTTTGTAGCAATGCTGTGGGAGCATTTAAGCGAGCAGGGTCGCATCAGAGCACTTATTGGCTTTCAGTCTATATGAGTGCCGACCCCTCGGTATCACGCTTTTTGCCATTCCATTGCTCCCGCTACTGTCGAACAACGATACATGGGAGACATGTAATGGCAATTAAAGTTGGCATTATTAGTACCAAGGGCGGGGCCGGCAAGACGACGCTGGCCGCTAATCTCGGCGGCATCCTTGTTGATCTGGGGCAGCGCGTCCTCATGGTTGATGCTGATACCGGTCAGCCCGCCCTCTCCTCGTTCTACCCCATGAGCCGTCAGGCGCCGGAAGGATTGACCCAGCTCTTTCTAGCAGATCCCAATACGTTAGATCCGGAACGGGTGATCAGCACGACGACGATCACAGGCCTGGATATTATTTATTCGAATGATCCGATGGCGGAACTGCAACAGTGGGTTCTGAATCAACCGGATGGTCGCATGCGCCTGAAGGCAATCCTGAACGTTTTCGATACGCGCTACGACTTCATCATTATTGATACTCGCGGTTCTGTGGGACCTGTTCAAGACGCGGCCGCCATTGCCGCTGATCTGCTCATTTCACCCATCCCCCCTGAAATGCTATCTGCGCGGGAATTTGTGCGCGGCACGCTTGAAATGTTGAATCGATTAAAACCAATGGAGATGTACGGGTTTCCCCTCGGTATGCTCTATGGGGTCATTAACAAAATGGACAGAACAACGGACGCCAAGCTGATCACGCAAGAACTTCGTGGCGAGGGATTTCGCAACTCGAAAGACCGGATGACAGTTTGTGAAACCATCATTCCTGCGGCCGTCATTTATCGATCGGCGGCCACACAACAAACCTCTGTGCACCGTCTTGAGTCCCGCCAGCGCCAAGGGAGCGCACACTCGGCGCTTGACACCATGCTGTCACTGGTACACGAGATATTTCCACACTTGGTCGATGAGCGGCTCAACGTGGCCGAGGTAGTCAATATTGCCACCGCCCGCCGCCACTAAACCGAACAACTTCAGGGAATGGAACGATGAATAGGAAACCGACCGTGGAACAAATAAACAGCGGATTGAACTTGGCTGGGTTCGGCAGCGATTCGAACGTGACCCCGTTACAACCAACCGATCCAATCGTCAAAACACCCATCAGCCAGGACATCACCGAACTCGATTTCTACGATTTTAATCCACGTCTTCAGAAGAATCCCAAGTACGAAGAAATCAAGGCATCCATTCGCCAGACCAAGGGTATTGACAACCCCTTGGCCGTGACGCGTCGACCCGACGCCGAGCGCCGAATGGTTTTCTCTGGTGGTAACACACGATTACATGCGCTCAAAGAATTGTATGAGGAGTTTGCAAGCGCCGAGGATGAATCACGACGGAAAGACGCCAGCCTGTTTCGTTATGTACCGGTGGTATTTCATCCGTGGCAAACAGAATCGCGCACCCACATTGCCCACCTCATTGAAAATGACCAGCGCTCTCCATTGTCACTCGTAGATAAGGCGCGCGGTATCCATACGCAATGGCGGCTTTGGGAAGAAGAGCTGGGTCAGAAAATCAAGCAAGTCGATTTTCTCCGCATGATGAATGAGGCCGGCTTTCCATTATCGCAATCGAGTTGTTCTCGGCTGATCTACGTGGCTGACACATTGTTATCCGTCATACCGGAAACGCTAGCGCGCGGATTACTGGGTCCACGGGATATCGATGAAATTCGCACGATTAGAAAAGCGTACGTGCAACTATGGGAAGCGCATGAGCACAGTGCGGATTCCTTCGATCCCACATTTTTTGAGGCACTCTCTACGTGTGATGGGGAGCGTTTTTCCACGCAACGACTGAAAAAGACGCTCGACCAACGTATTGCTAATTTACTAGAGATGGAGGTGATCGGGGTTAGGCATCATGTTGATGCCATACTCAGCGAAAACGCTAAGACTTCATGCAGTCGCGTTTCAAGCAAGGCCGACGACCAGGCGTCAGCCGTTGGCACGACGCAACCCCCCTCCTCGCCCGCGAGAAATGAACCTGAGCAGGATCAAACTAACGACCACGCCATGAATCTGACCGGCGTGCTAAGAAGCCAAGAGAACGCAGCCGGAAATGATGTTGGGGAAATCCGCAAGGACGCCTATCGGCTTAGCCATAAGTTGGCAATAAAATACCAATTGGGGCCTACATCGATTAATCAGGAGAATTTCGGATTTGGTTTTTCTTTAGATTTACCGGACCGATGTCTAGGCAAGACGGAACAGATTTCGTTGTGGTGGACGCTGTTGGCCCTGTCAGGGCAGGATTCGCTGGATCGCCTCGGCCATCTCAGTGAAGACAATATGTTCCGAATAATGCGCGAGGGCGATCGACCGGACGATATCAAATCGCTGGTGGGTGAAACCCCAATTCTGTCGAACCAATTTCCTTTAATCGCCCAAATAGACGATGAAGCATTCGTAGATTTCATGGTGTTGATTGCCACATGCCGACGAATCAGCCAACTATCGGTCCATGCGGGTTTATCGCTGTGGCAATAACAAGCCGGACGGAGTGTTAACAAACTGCGGGCCAGAAAATCATTGGTGTAATAAACGGAGGATTACAACAAATGAGCAGAGATCACACTAGTTATATTTACCAGATGCTTCTGGAGTTGCAGAGAACACAAAATGTGTCGCGGGTTCTTGAAGCGGGTTTGCCTCGAGAAAAACTTCCCTGGTTTTTTACCCTGACAGCCGATCAAATATGAAACTTAGTATCGGGGTCCAAGTGCTTCAAGCTTTTATTGACCGTGGAGGTGGAGAATTTTGCCATTCGCGTCAAAACCATGGAAGAGATGTGTGAACAAGATCGTGTAAGAGATGAGCTCATCCTCCGAGGCGCAACGTTTCCGATGATTTACGCTTTATTTGGAGACACTTTTTATGCTGTCTCAAACCGCCAAAAATTACTGGGGGTTGCACGTAAAGGACGGACCAAACAGCCGGATGACGATATGCAGGAGAAAATTTGGCTGTTGTGGAATGAATACCAACACCTACCTGAACGAGAACGTTATTTGCGCGCGTGTGAACGACTCAGTGAAAGGTACGGGCTCACACTCGAACAAATGCAGCAAGACGGTCTGGCCGGCGCGCTTTATTCCATTATTAGCAGTTGGGAACAGCAACAGTCAGTCGCGGAGGCATCCGCATCATCTAAGAAAAAACATCAGGAGCGTAGCGTCGTCCCAATACGGGTGGGGACCACCGGACAGCAGTAGGCGCTTCTTTAATGGAATCTGGTCACGAAAATAATAAAAAATCATTGGGGTTTTACCCACCGCTTCATTCACCGTGGGTGAAATTGTGGGTATAACCTCGATGGGTGCTGTTGCAGAATTTTATTCTCGGTCGTTTAAATCACATCCATCGTATGGAGGCCATTTCAAATGACCACGAAAATTGAAGTACGAAAGCAGGATCTGAGTCGCGGCACGGGCCACGACGATGCAGTTGACAGACCTGGGCCGCTTCGCGGTAATGCGAAGCTAACGGTTCAAACATGGCAATGCCAGCGACTTGTCTACGGACGCAGGAAGGCGGAAGGCACTGGGAAAGACAAGAGCATTATCGGCCTGATCCGCTTCAGTAGCATGATGAAGCAAATCCTCGTGGGCGCCGCCGTCGATGACCCCTATGCCGACATGTTTTTGCTGCGCATCGATGATGCCATCAAGGAGGCGCGGTTAAGAATTAGAGCGTTTCATGATGATGTCACATCGATTCTTGATGCCCAGGACCTGAAGATCGACGTGTCGTCTTCGGTGAAGCCGATATCGATCGATCTGAGTTTTGCCAATCCCTACGGTTATATGGGGGCTTACCTGCTCGCAGATTACGATCGCCTTGTTCGCGCGGTGCTGACCGCAAAACACGTGGCACTGATCAATCGCGAACAAGGCTACAGATTGGTGAGCAAAGGTGCCTATTACATTCGGTCTGTTTTTGTCATCCCTTCGACCTATAAGTACTTGGCGATAAAACGCGAGGACGTGCGACAGGGCACGAAGCGTGCGCTGGATGCTCGGCAGCTGATGGGCGAACTACCGCCGGAAGTTCTTGCTGGTGAATGGCGCTCCGATAATGCCCCCGCTATCAAGGGCGTCTCTGGCGCAGATGACGATGACAGTATGGAACTGAACGAGCCCAGAATACTTGAGGCCATGCCGGGCTGACTGTGTTGAACTCGACATACCGGTCTTTGTCATGAACCACCACGGTGAGGTAGTTAATTTAAGAGGTCGTCTGAAGTGATAACTGAACCGATTTTACAAAAGGCCTTTTCCCTTTTAAAGGATAAGGGAGGCACGGCCAAGATGGTGGGTACCCTTAAACGAGAACGTGACTTAATCGAAATAAGAATGGAGGAGCTGGTGGACAACTTCAAGTCAACGTTTCGACCGCCATGGAAATCACACCTGGCTATCCAACGTGTTGCACGCGGTGGTGTGTATGTACGCTGGCGTGCGCCCGGTGTGAACGGCAATGGGCAGGCGTACTTCGATTTGTTTGGTTCTGAGCGCGGTGACGCGATCCTGCGCCAGCAATCGCGGGAGGTGTTATTAATCTTCTGCGATTTCGAATCTCAGCGAATTCAGTTGAACATGGCCCATAGTGTTCTGACGGGGATCTGGATACGGCTGCGTCAGCATATTAGTGCAATAGAAAATATGGCAATTTACCAGGCGCAGCCAGCCTAGCAAAAATAATAAATATGGATGTGGGTAAGATTTTTTGATTCACGGTAGTGACCAGTCTCTTCAATCACAATCAAGTGAGGTAAGTTATGAATTCATTATTTTTTGGTACTGGTAATCTCGGCGCGGACCCGATTGTCCGGGACGTGCCTGTTGATGGCGGTGGAACGACGAAGGTGGTTAACCTGCGCGTTCGCTTCGATCGGCCCCGCCCCAAGAAGGATGGCGGCTATGAAGACAAAGGTGGCTTTTGGGCCGATGTGGCACTCTTCGGTAATCGTGCTGAGCCGCTGAGTAAACTGCTTCATAAAGGCGCGCGCGTCGCGGTCCTTGGCGAGCTGTACCAAGATGAGTATGAGAAGGACGAGGAGTCGCGCACAGCACTTGCTGTTACCGCGTCATTTGTTGGACCAGACCCCATCGCCATTGAGTCCGTCACGTTTCGCAGCCGGACTCGCGTTGATGAAATGGCGGCGGCTGAGGAGGAAGTCGCCGCCTAGTCGGAGGGCCGCACCTGCGCAAGTAGGTGCGGCCGATTTCATTCACCATGAATGAAATCGGCCGCGGGGTTAAGCGTTCTGATTTTTAACCTTCACCACAATCAATCTTCGGCTCCATATAGGTCATTTAGATCACACCAACCATAATCGAGACTGGATGGCTTGGGGCGCGCTTTTGGTTTGCTGCGGCAAAATATTCGGCGACCGATAGTGGCATTTCTCGGATTAGGATATTTCGTGACTTTGGTCTCCAGTTCATCTTCAACTGCCTTTCGAGAGTGCACTCTTCCCCACTTGCATTCACATAGATCGGTCCACCCATCCGCTCTAAAGCCAACCACATCAATTTGTACATGCTTGTCCCAGTACTCGCCTATATCGAAGTGCGACGTGACGCCTTCCAATAAGTAGAGATGCCCCAGAGCCTCTCGACATAGCAATTCAAAACAATGACCAAAATAGCTATCTAGGTGTGGTTTTATTCGATTGGCGAATGCGACCTCCGGCGACGCTAACCTTATATAACTCGTATTAGGATAAACGAAGCGGAACCAGAATCTTAAAAACGGATCGCTTATTTGGTAACGAACATTGCGCGCAACAGGCTTTGCGCCCGTCAATGGATATTGCTTTCGGATATAACCGAGCTCGATCAATTGTTGGTAAAAATAATTCAGCGCCCGCGGATCCAGGCCTGATGCGTCGGCTATATCCCGATTACTATGATGGCCATTTGCAATGGCTAATAGAACGGCATAATAATGCTCAACGTCACTAAGTTCTTCCCGTAGCAAAAAATCGCCTTCAGTTTGCAATGGCGCACCATCGGCCATGATATTTTTGACGATATTGCCCTGAATAGAAGCTTTCGTCGAAAAATGGCGAAGATACATCGGAACACCACCGCAGATGAAATACGCTTGAGCTTTGTCAACGGTCGAATAATTTGGAAAGAACTGTGCAGCTTCAAGGTAATTGAAGGGTTTGAGATGAATTTGCGCTGTGCGGCGGCCAAATAATGGGCTCTTGCGGCCCAGCACTTCGCGCTCCATAAATCCAACGAACGAACCGCATAGAATCAGAATGACATCGCCGCGCTTTTTCCACACGCGGTCCCATTTCTCCTGAAGGATGGAGGGTAATCCAGGGCTAGCACCGGCTACCCATTGAAATTCATCCAGGACAATGATGCACTTCTTGTTGGTTGGCCATTTTGACACCACGGCATCCAGCGCATCACCCCAGTCGGTGGCGACATAGCCTTTTAGAATGGGCTCTTGTAAAGTATCAGCCGCAACGTTAAGAAACTCCCGAATCTGCAATGGCTCAGGGATTAGTTTTCCAACCAGGTAGACGCCGAGCTTTTTCTCAAGAAATTGGAGAATCAGTTCGGTCTTACCGATCCGTCGCCGACCATAGATGGGGATAAACGCGCTTTCTGCGGCCTGATACGCCCTAGACAGGGTCGCGAGTTCCAATTTTCTGCCGATAAACATAATCAAACTATAGCTTGTCAAACTGTGGTTTGTCAAAGATTAGTTTGATTATTACAAGACGCGCCCATCTAATCGAAGTTCGGCTCACATCCTATGGGGCTCATTCGCCGTGGGTGAAACCCCAATCATTGGCGAGGGGCTGATGCGTCACGGGGCGTTGCGGCAGAGATCTTACGCCTCGGATTTGGGCCAGACGGTTTATTGGATTCTGTCGTAAATAGATTCTCAAGCCGAGTAGCGTCGGGGCGTAATCTGCTGCTTAATCGGCCAAGGCATAGAAGTGATCTGCAGGTGATGTGTAGTCGCCTGCTATCTTTCTCATCTGCTCCCCTCTCGAGCATTCTAGCAAGTTCCATTCTGGCCAGTGCTGATTGAGCGCACCTGACGTTTGTGAACCCTAATATGGATTGAGTGATGCGTGTGAAAAACGATGCGCCTGCTTGACTACATTGTTGAGGTCTTTGCACTGCCGTTGACAATAGTTGGGATCAGTTTGTAATCTTATTCATATAAAAATGGTTCACTCGGTTCATTCAATAATCGGTCGCATAACCAAAACTCTCATGTGATGAGATTAGTTTTAAAAATAATTAATTCTCCCACTCTATCGTTTAGGGGGTTTAGAAAAAAATAGAAATAATAAAACAAGGCGCGATGACTACGCCGCGGATTATGATCTTTGAGGACTATTATTTAGGATTTTAAAAGGATTTCCATGTCCGCATATTTCGATATAATATTAATAAAAACAAATAGATAGAGAGCAATAATACTAACACTTAGTCCGCTAAGTACAGTATTAAGGCTATTAGGTACTTTATTGAATCCATTAAGTACATAACCTGATCCGTGAAATACCCGCACTCTGTCCGTGAAGTACATATCTTTGTGGATATTTAACCCTTGAGTTAACCACCCTGCCCTCCCCTCTACCGCAGTTTACAGTCCGTCAGGTACGTCACTTCGGGAGCTTGTCGGAATAAACTGGCCCAGAATTCAGTCCGTGAAGTACAGCAGTTACAATTGTTAGCCTGATTACATAGAACATATTCAGTCCGCTAAGTACATAGGTGTGTATGCCCCTCTTAATGCAGATCTGAGAAAAACCAGTCCGTCAGGTACATCACTCTAGCCTCGTTACCTAAGGCCGAACATAATCTAGTCCATGAAGTACAACAATAAATAAGATTGTGCTGTGAGGTCGAAACCTGGTTTAACCCGCCAAGTTAAATCATGGAATGCCTTGTTTTATGCGGGTCTGGCTCGCTTTAGTCCATGAAGTACTGTGGTGGCAGACCTAAATATATGCAGATTTAGAGCGATCCAGTCCGTCAGGTACAAAGACAGATGCCCTCTTCCATGGGAATTCGGATCAATCCAGTCCGCCAAGTACAACGATAGACAGAGTGTTTTGGTAGAGATGAGAAAATCTAGTCCGTCAGGTACAAGCTAATTTAGCCTAGTCCAATTAGGTGTGGCCCAAACACTCATGGATGATTACGCACGAATGGTGGTTAGGACATAAGGCTTCGTTCTACCATTACCATCAAGAGAATAATGAGCCAGCCATTTTTCTTCACTCAACTGCTTCAATGTGGTTCTCAGGTCGACTAAAAATTTATTATAAGGACGTGGATAGCCAATAATGCTCATCAGCTTTTTCGTCCCGATTATGTGGTTCTTTTTGTGGCTGGATAAATACCTGTGTATCGCCTTGCCTGGATCGCTTAGCTTGCGTCGCAGCTCCAGGTTGATGAAGGTGTACTCCTTGTCAAACCACCGAGCCATGATGGGCGTGAATTGGATGAACAATACAGCGTTGTCGGTATATTCTTGCCAGACAACATCAATGAGTTTGATATTTGTCCCATTGTTAACAAAGTTCTCAGCGATATCTTGTTCCAACTCGATAGTGGTTGCGGCCAAGCGTTTAATTGAGGCAATCCTTAATTCGTTATTTTTGCCTCCAGGCTTAACGTCACATTCGCGCTGAATATCGGTGAGCATGCAATACAACACATGCACGCTGACATCATGCTTGTCTCTTTGTTTATAAAACTGAGCGACTGGGACCGGCATTCTGCTAGGTTCACCGATCAAACGCTTTTGTCTCAGCCGCCCGATTGCAATCAGCGTGTCTTCATCATAAATCGTCAAAGGAGGGCCATGCTTCCGGCCTTTTGCCCAGCTAGTGTTAAACGGTAACGCGTTATCCTGATCAAGCAGTTTGCTTTGAGTGTGTCGTAGACCAGGAACAAAAATCGGGATGCGCGTTAAGAATGTTGGAAAAGAAGAATCTGGTTTTATAGGATGAGAGACGAAGCCCCCTCCCTCCTCAATTCTAAATAAATTTAGCTGAGCCTGTTCGATGACAGAGTTGCTTGGTCGGCCGCGATTGGTTTTGGTCTGTTCAGAGAAAAGAATATCTTTGGGTTGCTTGGGCTTTTCTTGAGGGGGCAGCTGGTCCCCGCCCTCTTCCACTATTTTGGCGGCTTTACGTTGTTTGGCGACCTCAGCGTTGCGCTGGATTTTCTCCAGCGTCTGATTCAGCTTGCTCATCGTTGTTGCAGCGCAGCCTTATTTCCTTAGTTTGTTGTTCATGTTTTCTCGTCTCTCCAGTCCTGCTATCCGGTAATTGTCTGGTCAGGCTATGATTCAGACAACTACAGTCGGCACTATGAATTTACGTAAAAACATATAAAAAAACGCTCCCCAAGCCAAGAATACTTAAATTCTTGCCACAAAGACTATACTAATAGCCCTAACTTTGCAAGAATCGGTTAATAATGGAATAAAAGCGAAAGCAGTTGGATAAACAGTCAGCTTTGCAAGGGGTGGTTATGAAAGATGCAATCAATATAGACAAGACCAGTATCGCAGATATTATCGATTATGGCGATGAAGTCGGTCTGGATGAAATTGAGGAAATTGAGCAACGTTCTTACCAAGTAATTCAACGCCTGAGAGAGACGGTCTTTTCGCCGGATAAAGAAAAGGAATTGCGCCGCACATTCTCGATTACCGAAGCCGCTGAAATGGTGGGCCGGACACCGACGGCGATCCGCGACGCCGAGAAAGATGGACGGCTGCCAGAGTCGGCGAAAGATGCGCGGGGCAGGCGCACGGGTTATACGCTCGAAGGCATCAATAAGATGCGCGAGGTCTTCGGGACGCTTCCATATCGTGACACAAATAAAGACGAGGTCGCGATCATTCCGATTCAGAATTTTAAGGGTGGCGTAGGGAAGAGCACAATTACGGTTCATGTCGCTCAGTACTTTGCCCTCCGGGGATATCGCGTCTGTGTAGTGGATTGCGACCCGCAGGGTAGTACTACTAGCTACTTTGGTGTCAATCCGGATTACGATCTGACAGAGGAAGACACACTCTATCCCTACCTTTCCCAGGAAGTAGACACCCTGCATTACGCTGTGCGAGACACCTATTGGGATCAGTTGAAGCTGGTGCCGGCGAACCTGTCGCTCTACGGCATTGAGTACGAACTGGCGGCGCGCCTGCCGAACAATCCAAAATTGCTCGAACGCCTGAGAACGGGGATCGACACCATCAAGGATGACTATGATATCGTCCTGATAGACCCGCCACCCGCGCTTGGGATGATCTCTCTCAGTGTCTTACGCGCCGCCAACGCGCTCATTGTCCCGGTGAGACCAGCAACCATCGATTTCGGCTCGACCGCTCATTTTTTCACCATGCTCATTGAGGCGCTGAGGGAGTTGCGCGAATTCGGGATGGAGCCGCGTTACAAGTTCCTCAAGATCCTGGCCAACAACATGAATGAAGGCAAGTCGGCGCATGTGGAGATCGCCAAGATGATGCAACAGGTCTATGGATCTCAGATGCTCAATACAATCATGAAAGACTCGGCGGAGATCGATAACGCGGGCGGTCGGTTGATGACGGTTTATGAGCTGGAAGGCCCCATGACTTCACGCGAGACCCATAATCGTTGCAAGGCTTACCTCGACGCGATGTGTGAGGAAATCGAAGTCATGGTCCGAAAGACCTGGCCAAGTCATCGCGAGTCACTGCGTAAAGAAGGTCTGATTTAAGGAGAGGAGAATTCACATGGCAGCTGGAAAAAACAAGACACTGTTTCAAGATATCGTCAGCGATACCAAGGTCAAAAAAGAAACTCACACGGAGCGAAAACGGACAGGTTCTTATCTGGGGAGCCGGGAAAATAGCCTGGCCAAGATGGCCACAGGAGAGATAGTGGATAAGGCGCAACGATTGGTAGACCCAGATCGTTGCAAAATGTGGGAGAGACACAACCGCCGCTATGATCTGCTCAATGAGCAACGCTGCACAGATCTGATCGAGGGGTTTAAATCGCAAGGCAAGCAAGAGTTTCCAGCCATTGTGAGACGCTTGAAGGATGACCCTGATTACGATTATGAGGTGGTCTGTGGTGCGCGTCGTCATTGGACAGTCAGCTGGCTCAGAAACAACAATTACCCCCAATTCAAGTTCCTGGTTGAGGTGCGTAATCTGACCGACGAAGAGGCCTTCCGGTTGTCAGATATCGAAAACCGTGACAAGGAGGATATCTCGGACTATGAGCGGGCGCAGGACTACAAATCAGCCTTGGACGCGTATTATCAAACTCAGAAACAGATGGCGGAGCGCCTCGAGGTGTCCGAGACCTGGCTGAGCCAATACCTGGATTTGGCTAAGTTGCCCACCGAGGTGGTTGAGTGTTACTACAGCATCACCGACATCAAGACCCAACATGCCCGTGATCTCAAGCCGCTGATGAAGGACAAGCGCACACTCTCAAAGCTGATCGACGAAGCCAAACTCATTAAGTTGGCGCAGGACGCGGCGCGGGTGGGGGAGGGTGGCGCCATCTCGAGTCAGGATGTGGTTAAACGCTTGAAGGCATTGGTCAAGCCGGTCAAGAAAGCCAACAAGACTGACAATGTTTTGGCCACATACAAGGCTTCAAATGGACACGAGTTTATGAGCGTGACCCGCAAAGGAAAGAGTGAGCTGCAGTTGTCACTGAAGGTCAATAAAGGGGCGAGCAAGAAGGAAATCCTCGAGGCCTGCCAGGAGATTATCAGCAGTTTTGTGGACTAAGTTCGGGGTGAAATTTGCGATCGCAAATTATTAAGTTAACTAGATGAATTAAATAGAAAAATACTATTTTAAATGGCGAGAAATCACACGAATTTGCGATGAAATAAATCATCTGGAGTATAGCTACCTGCTTCCAGGGGTTACCAAGGAAAAATAACTAAAACCATGTTGCATATACATCAATTAAAATCCATATGATGCGACTATAACAATCATTGCAGGGGCGGTTAGAATCACCCCATCTTCAGAATTCCATCGCGCCAGATTTAACGTCTGGTACTCGCCGAACTATCGCACCTTGCAGCGCTGTCGCTTGTTGCGGTCGGCTAACTGATACGGTGATAGTATTTTGGAATCGAATAACTTATTGAAATATATTATAAATAATCCATCTGTGAAAGTTGTAGTCAATCTATTTGGTACATATTTGCAATTAGAGTTGTCACGTGACAAAATTTTCCCATGGAATTACGAACTATTCCGATAGACCTCATCACGCCGCATGAGCTATTGCGCAAGGTAGTCTTGCTGCACCCTTCGGCTAAAGAGATGGATCTCATCCGAAAGGTTGGCATTACAAAACCGCTAACGCTGCGACCATTACAGGGAACATCGTCACAACACTATCAACTGCTGGCTGGTGTAAGCTCGTGGGTTGCTGCGCCCTTGATTGGTATTCACGAAGTACCGGCAGTGGTGCTGGAGGACATTGATGACGACACCGCTAGAGACATCGTCATCCAGATTCAGGAAGTGGTGACCTCGCAGAATCCAATTAAGAAGGCGCATGCCATCCGTGCTGTATTAGAAAGCAATCCCGATATGTCACAGCTCGAATTGGCCCAGACGATGGGGGAGAAGAACTACAACCTGTCACATTATCTACGCCTGTTGAGGTTGCCCAGCGCCATTCAAAATATGGTTGAAATGGAACAGTTGCAGTACGGCCACGCGAGGGCGTTATTGTCATTGGAATCTTCCCAGGAACAATTGGCACTTGTGACAGAAACGGTGAAAAGAAAGCTAAGCGCCCGAGTCGTCGAAAGGGCGGTAAAAAAGATGGTCCTGAGGGGATTAACAGCTCCGGAAGCTGTCGGCGAAGCGATCCCGGAGCAAATTAGCCAGTCAAAAAATGCGCTTCAAATTGACTCAGCCTCCCAGCAGCGGATGGCTGACAATGGACAGACAGGAGTCAACCCCGGACTCAATGAAAAGGATTCAAACATAGAAAAGCTAGAACAACAATTAAGCGATATATTGGGAACTGCAGTTGAAATCGAGTATCTGGTTAATGGCTCTGGCTCTCTGAAAATCGTCTATGACAACCTCGATATCCTTGATGGAGTCATAAAGCGAATAGAGGGGCAGGGCAGTGAGTATTTGTAGAGTGAATGTGCAACGCGCTTTGCCGCTCGGTCTCTTGCTAGAAAACGAGTAAGAATTATTGAAACGGGGGGTCTCAAATTCCCTGGTTTTATCAAATGCGAAATAGTGCCTTGCCTGGTTGTCGTTCAATCACAACCTGCCCCCCCGCTTCGATACGGTAGGTCAAGAAGCAGAGGGTGCGAGGTGTCGAGAGTACTTGCCGATTAAAAATTGCGAAAATATCGCCGTCACAACGAGCAGACCGACTCAGTAAGCCCGGGTGTCCATCATGGTGAATGCGGGCGCCAACCTGGTGTGTCAAGTGATAGGTGTTCGGATCGATCAAGGCGGGCAATGCCTCCACTTTGGGGCGAAAATCTAACAGTGCCGCATCGCACCGGACGTGGTAGACCTTGCGTTCAACGGCGATCCCTTCAATATCTTGCCAGCCCGCATCCTGAAGCAATCCCCGCCGCCAGTGGTAAACAGTTTCAAAGACGCTGGTCGCCAGTGATTCAGTCCCATACCAAACGCCGTAGGTTCCATCGGAATAGCGGGTCCTTGCCCAATGCTTAAATGGGTAATCGATGGCCTCATTATAGGTGGCCTCTTCGAATGGTCGATCAATGATGGGTTGCGCCGACACATAGGTATGGGGTTTGGCCGCCATTTCGAGATCGATGGCCGCCTGCCAAGCCGCGGGCGCGTCGCTCAGGTCATCGTACAGATCTTGGGTTTCTCGTAGTGAAACGATATTGCGGTGGCTGTCACCGTGATAATCTGCAACGGTCAGTCCATCGAAAACCGCATCGATCATTGGCCTCGCGCTCGATCCAAATAGGCGCGCACCATCAGCAGTCCCGGAAACCCCCTTTCCTTGATGACGTCCGCGGGCGTCATGCCATCAAACGCCTTATTGCGTTGCGTCATCCAGGCATAAGCCCGGTCTCGGTTGTGTGGGAAAAGCAAGCGCAAGGATTTATGGATACCCAGGAGGATACCCACGCGCTCCATCAGATCGCGGTTGGGGGCTAACGGTTCGCCTTTGCGATAGCGTGAGAGGGCAGCACGATTACCCGTCGATAAGCCGAGCAGGGCCAGCTGATCTTCGGTGGATAAGGCCCAATGGGTAAACAGGGTGGTCACCATCTTGGCCAATTCCGCCCGGTCGGCTTTTCGTTCTTCAAAGTGTTGTGTCGCTAACATTGGAGCTTTTCTTGTAAAGGATGTTATAATTATAACTCATTTTGTAGCATCTGCAACATTTCTGTGTGTGGCGGCAAGGCTGTTCTCGCTTCTTTTCTGCCGATGAAGAACGAGCGGTCATTTCACCCATCACCGAGTAATGGTCTCGATGCTTGGCTTTGGGATGAAAAGTCCCTGTAGTTAGTCGCAAATTGCTCATAAGCATCGCGCTATCTTGCTGATTCTGAATCCGGGCTTTTTCTTGACATTTTTGCTTTCTTGGTACTAAAGTTCAAGTAGATAAGTTGCCACTCTGGTAGTGGTTCTTGCGCTGGCATCAGCCAGCACCCTTGCACCAAAGCACCGGCTTCTGTCGGTGACTCGGGCCTATCCCTGGTGCAGCGGTCTGTGACCGTGGGTCCATCTTCATTTAACCCAGATCGGGAGTTTACCCGAGCTGGGCGTCCTTTATTTCGCAGCGAAAGAACAAGCTGCGAAAAAACGGCGCAAGTAGTCACTCTTTCACTAAAGTACTTTTCCTCGTAACTTTGAGGAGAAAGTGCCCTGTCATCAAATCTTAGTACACGTTCTCCTAGCGTTTACCTCTCTTGTTGCGTTTTAGCGTATTGCTTAGCCTTTGTTGTTAAAGGGTTCAGTGGGCGTGATTCGACGCGTAAACAAACAAGCGCTGGACGAAACAGCGGAAGAGAACATTAACGAATTTGCAGCGCAATCCAATCTGATCGTTTTTTTGTCGACATCCACAGTGAGACACATTACAACGCGACGGTTAGAGAGCCTGTGACACAGCAACCACTGTTTTTGGCGCACAAGCGTAACGGCTAATTCCAAAATAGTGTTTGTTTTAACCCAACCGGGGATAACGTTTTCCCGGTGGGGGAGGTCGTTGCCTCGGTTTTTTTTAATGGACCAGGAGGTAATTACCATGAGTGAAGAAAATCAGATTCACAGCAACGCTGATGAGAGCGACAACAACTCAG
>CALZIO010000036.1 GCA_945787785.1 uncultured Chromatiaceae bacterium | reverse complement strand
ACATTCCTTGATCGTTGGCACTGCATCGATGTTCATCGCCCGCCTCCATTTGCCTTTCAGCAAATTTATAGCAGGTCATCTATCCTGTGTCCAGAAAAACTTGTGTGTAACGATGTGCCCGCGAGGGGAGAGGGGATAAAAAAAGGGCCAGCAACCACCGACCCTTTTCCAAACAACCACCTGAAGAACCTTAGGCTTTATGATAAATCTCCGCCCCAGTCTTCTTAAACTCAATAGATTTTTCTTCCATCCCTTTCGCCAATGCTTCCTGCTCATCAACCCCCTGCTGCGCCGCAAAATCACGCACATCCTGGGTAATCTTCATCGAACAAAAATTTGGCCCACACATGGAACAGAAGTGCGCCACTTTGTGCGCATCTTTCGGCATGGTTTCATCGTGATATTCACGCGCCCGTTCCGGATCAAACCCAAGATTAAATTGATCTTCCCAACGAAACTCAAAGCGCGCCTTTGATAAAGCGTTGTCTTGCAGCTGCACACCGGGAAAACCTTTGGCCAGATCAGCAGCATGGGCTGCAATCTTGTAGGTAATTATGCCAACGCGCACATCTTCTTTATTCGGCAGGCCGAGATGCTCTTTCGGTGTGACATAACAAAGCATGGCGGTACCGTACCAACCGATGTTGGCAGCACCGATCCCGGAGGTGATGTGATCGTAACCTGGCGCGATATCGGTAACCAGAGGACCTAATGTGTAGAAAGGTGCTTCGAAACAATCGTCCAGCTCCTTGTCCACATTCTCTTTGACCATTTGCAACGGCACATGACCGGGCCCTTCGATCATTACCTGTACATCATGCTGCCAGGCGATCTTGGTCAGTTCACCCAGGGTTTCCAGTTCACCAAACTGCGCGGCGTCATTGGCATCGGCCAAACAACCAGGACGCAGACCATCACCCAGTGAGAAGGAAACATCATAAGCTTTCATGATTTCGCAAATATCTTCGAAGTGAGTGTAGAGAAAGTTCTCTTTGTGATGCGACAGACACCACTTGGCCATGATGGAACCACCACGCGAGACGATGCCAGTGAGGCGGTTAGCCGTCAGCGGCACATAACGCAGTAACACGCCGGCATGGATGGTGAAATAATCCACCCCCTGTTCAGCTTGTTCGATCAAGGTGTCTTTGAACATTTCCCAGGTCAATTCTTCAGCTTTGCCATCAACCTTTTCCAGCGCCTGATAGATAGGCACGGTACCAATCGGCATAGGTGCGTTGCGAAGTATCCATTCACGTGTTTCGTGAATATTCTTACCCGTCGACAAATCCATCAATGTGTCACCCCCCCAACGCGCAGACCAGACCATCTTCTCCACCTCCTCTTCGATGGAAGAGGTCACTGCAGAGTTACCGATGTTGGTGTTGATCTTGACGCGGAAATTGCGGCCGATGATCATCGGTTCCAGTTCAGGGTGGTTGATGTTGGCCGGAATGATGGCACGGCCAGTGGCGATTTCTTCGCGGACAAATTCAGGAGTCACTTCGTCCGGGATATTGGCACCCCAGGATTGACCCGGATGTTGTTTCAACAGTTTGCTGTAGCGAGCGTCTTGTCTTAACTCTTGCAGACGACCGTTTTCACGGATGGCTACATACTCCATCTCAGGGGTGATGATGCCCTGCCTGGCGTAGTGCATTTGGCTCACGTTGGCACCCGCTTTAGCGCGTCTTGGGGTGCGAATATGCTCAAAACGCAGGTTGGCTAATTCGGGATCGTTCTGGCGCTGTTGGCCGTATTCAGACGTCGGCCCGGCAAGCAGTTCGGTGTCATTGCGCTCTTCAATCCAGGTAGTACGCACATCGGGCATACCCTTGAGCAGGTCGATCTTGACGGCAGAATCGGAATAGGGCCCGGAGGTATCATAAACAGTAATCGGCGGATTTTCTTCCACGCCATTGTCGGTGTGTGTGTCAGCCTGGCTGATTTCGCGCATGGGTACGCGAATATCCTGACGCGACCCTTCTATATAAATCTTTTTCGAATTGGCAAAGGGCCGGGTAATATCTTCCGACACCTGGGCGGTCTTTTTCAGAAACTCTTCCGGGATCGCGCTCATAGAATTAACCTCAATCATTGACGTAGTTCATTTGCGGGGAGCACGATGGGCCATTGACAGCAGTGGCGAACGACTTCCCTACGCCGGCCCGGACTTTTCAGTCTTACCGGATCAGGTTCAAAGGGTTTGATCTCAGCCCGTTATGCAGTGGGCACCCCTAGCTTAGGCCGATCAAAATAGCTGATCGTACTTTTTTTTTCAAGATGCGTCTGACAACGCAACTGACCGACAGCCTTGTATTTTTTGTTTTTGTATCAGCAAAACCTCAGCAATTCCATAAGGATATAAACTTGCTTCATCAAGGTAAACTGCTTAATCTAGGACGGCTAATAAGTATACGAATTATCTAGAGGGAGCAAAAAATGACAAACGTGGAACTGGCCCGCTTTAACATGGTGGAACAACAGGTTCGTCCTTGGGATGTGTTGGACACCCAGATTTTGGATATGATGGAATCCATGCCACGCGAGGCATTTGTCCCCCAGGGTTATGAAAATGTTGCCTATGCCGACATTGACATCCCAATCAGCCATGGTGAAGTTATGCTGGCGCCAAAATATGTCGGCCGCATGCTGCAGGCACTCAATTTCCACAATAATGATGTTGCGCTGGAAGTGGGTTGTGGCACCGGTTATGTCACCGCCCTGCTCGCCAAAGCCTGCGGTAAAGTCTTCAGTGTTGATATCCATCAAGACTTTGTCGATACCACTGCGAACAACCTCAAAGCTCAAAACATCGACAATGTCAGTCTGGAAGTCGCTGACGCTGCCCAAGGCTGGAATGCCCACGCACCTTATGATGTCATCTTTATCTCAGGCTCGTTGCCAGTTTTACCTGAAGCCTTTCAACAATCCCTCAATCGTGGCGGACGCATGGTGGCCATCGTAGGGGATTCACCTGTGATGGAGGCCGTTTTAATCACCCGCATGGGCGAGAATGAGTGGCGTCGAGAGATGTTGTTTGAGACTGAAATTAAGCCGTTAGTGAATTCCACAAAACCGCAACGGTTTGTATTCTAGAGCAACTATTATATTATCACCGGCTAATATATAAGCAGGTAGGTATTTTTATGCATCAGTTAAGCCCACATCAAGTCGTTGAACTGATCGAACAGCCCCAAACCAAACCCGTATTGATTGATGTGCGGGAACCATTTGAGTTTGAGATTTGTGCTATTGAGGGTTCGACCAACATTCCACTCAGCCAAATAAATACTGCTACCGAAGAGCTAGACCCGGAGCAGGAGTATGTCTTAATCTGTCATCATGGTATGCGCAGCCAGCGAGCAGGCATGATCATGGGGGCTCAAGGCTTTAAGAATTTAATCAATCTGGTCGGCGGCATCGATGCCTGGGCATGCGATATCGATTCAAGCATGGAACGCTATTGAAAGACATAATGATATGAATAAGATACAACGCACACTGGTACCACTTATTGCCACTCTATTGTTTAGCAATAATAGTCAGGCCGATGACTTATTGCAGATCTACCAACTTTCATTGGACAACGACCCTGTTATCAGTGGTCAGCAATATGCATTCGAGGCCACGGCCGAGGGACAGCGTGAAGTTAAATCACTTTACTACCCCAATATTTCATTTAACGCAGACTACACAACTACAGATAGCGAAACAACCGCATCACCAGGCTCCAGTTTTACCAGCGGAGACTCTGACATCGATGTTACTTCATATGATTTCACCCTGCTGCAGCCGATCTTCCGCTGGGACTATGTCACCCAGCTACGTCAGGCAAAGGCGACAACTCGCCAGGCCGAAGCTGATCTCAACCAGGCCTATCAGGATCTTATCCTGCGTGTTGCAGAGGCCTACTTTGATGTTCTGGGTGCACGTGACGATCTGGTTTTTGCACAGGCGGAAAAAGAAGCCATTGCGCGCCAGCTGGACCAGGCTAAACAGCGCTTTGAGGTAGGGCTGATTGCCATTACTGATGTGCATGAGTCTCAGGCGGCCTACGATTCGGCCAACGCAGGCGAAATCGTTGCACGAAACACACTATTAACCAGTCGCGAGTCACTGCGTGAACTCACTGGCCAATTGCCAGAAAGGCTGGCGCTGCTAGGTGGGGAGATGGAGCTGGCACCACCTGAACCTGCGGACATCGACGCTTGGGTCGATGTGTCATTGAATAACAATTTTCAAATAATTGCCGCCGAAGCCGGCACTGAAGCTGCTTTGCAAGTGCTGGCACAACAACGAGCCGGCCGTTACCCTCAATTCGATCTGTTTGCCTCGTACGGAGTAGACGACTTCAGTGGTAACACTCCGGCGATTGCGTCGGTTGACAGGGAAGAAACCAATACTGCAATTGGCGTACAGCTGAGCATTCCGCTGTACCAAGGTGGTGGTGTTTCAGCAGGCATTCGCCGCGCCAATTCTCAACTGTCGCAAGCCAGAGATGTATTAGAAAGCCAACGCCGCACCACTCAGAGCCAAGCCAGCCGGGCCTACCTCAGTGTAGAGGCCAGTGTCAGCCGGGTCCAGGCGCTGAAGCAGGCAGTCATTTCATCAGAGAGCGCCTTGAAGGCCACCGAGGCAGGCTATGACGTTGGCACGCGCACTACCGTTGATGTACTCAATGTGCGCCGCGAACTGTTTCGCAATCAGGCAGAACATGCCCGCTCACGCTACGAATACCTGCTTGCAGGACTGATACTGAAACAGGCAGCCGGCTCGCTCAGTATCAAGGATGTAGAAAAAATCAATTCATGGCTGATCCCTCCACCGAGCTAATCCTTTAATTCCACTCCATACAAGCATTCGGTAAACTAGGCAGTCTTTGATTAACCAAGACTGCTAAACCTTGAGTAATCCCAGCAAAGCAAAATTTAATCCGCGCCCATTTCTCGCCCCACGTTACTGGCTGCTGTGGCTAGGGTTTGGTTTATTGTTTCTACTGGCACAACTACCCTATCGTATGCAACTAGCGATAGGTGCAGCACTAGGCTGGTTAATGTACTACCTCGTCCCACGCCGCCGTCACATTGCTGAAACCAACATCCGCCTCTGTTTTCCTGAGCTGAATGCAGCTGAACAGCATGAGTTAGTCAAAAAAATCTTCCGTTCCAGCGGCATATTTATCGTTGAGATTGGCGCTGCCTGGTGGTCCAGCGACAGCAAATTAAGCCCACTGTGTCATATTGAAGGCATGGAACACCTCGACGCAGCAAAACAACAGGGAAAAGGCGTGATCCTGCTGAGCGCTCACTTTACCTGCCTGGAGATCGGCGGCCGTCTTTTACACCAGCACACACCAGATTTCTTTGCCATGTATAAATACCATCGTAATCCACTGGTTCACTACGTGATGAAATACAATCGCGAACGCGGCATTCTTGGCGCCATTGAACGTAGTGATATTCTCACACTGATCCGCACCCTGAAAGCCGGTAATGTCTGCTGGTATGCACTCGACCAGGACTTCGGCACCTTCTACGCGGTCTTCGCCCCCTTCTTTGGTATCCAGACCGCAACGCTGACGGCCACCTCCCGCATTGCCAAGATAACTGGTGCCGCTGTTGTGCCCTTTTTTGTCCGTCGTCTGGATGATGGCTCCGGCTATCAATTGACTTTTTTGCCCGCCCTGGAAGACTTCCCCTCAGGTGATGATCTGGCCGATGCCACGCGCACCAATGCCCTGATCGAAGCAGAGGTGCGAAAAGCACCTGACCAATACCTGTGGGTACATCGCCGTTTCAAGAGCCGCCCTGAGGGAGAAGCGGATGTCTACCGCCGTTAAACCCGACTGGCGCTATCGTGCCTTGGTCACGGCATCGGCGCCACTGCTGGCCTGGATTAGCATAGCTCAAGCACGCCGGGTGGATGATGAACGCATGGCCAGACAAAAACTTGGCCATGATCTGCCTGAGCGCCATGACCGGCCGGTCTGGATTCATATGGCCTCGGTCGGTGAAGTAAATGCTGCTTATCCACTCATCATGGCGCTGCGCCAACACCATCCCAATTTACCCATCATCGTTTCAACTTTCACCCCAACCGGGGCTGAAATGGCAGCCAAGAAATTCGGCCCCGAGATCGAACACGTCTATTTGCCACTTGATTTCAACAAGGCCATAACGACATTTCTTCGCCAGATCAATCCGCGCTGCGCGCTGATCATGGAGACCGAAATCTGGCCACGGCTGTTCTACCACTGCCGCCAGAATCAAATCCCACTGGTGATTGTGAATGGCCGCCTGTCAAAACGCACCATTAACAAACCGGCGTGGATCCGTGCCATTTATCAAAAGGCGCTAATGAATGTTGGTCAGGTGCTGGCTCGTTCAGACAAAGATGCCGAGCATTTCATTGATCTCGGTGCCGAACAACACAAGGTCCAGGTAATCGATAACATCAAGTTTGCCAATTCACAACCAGCCGACCAGAAAACCACACCGATTAAACTGCCGCGCCCATATATCGTGGCCGCCTCAACTCATGATGATGAAGAGTTGCAGCTTAGCCGTGCCTGGTTGGCCTCCGATTTGAGCAGTGATTACTTGCTGGTGATTGTGCCGCGCCATCCCAAACGCAAAGCCGCAATCCTGCAACATCTGCGACCATTAACAGACAAGCTGGCCGTACGCAGCGATGACGATGAAGTGAATAACGACACCCGGATTTACCTGGCCGACACCTTTGGGGAATTACAAGACTTCATCGCCGCTGCAGAGTTGGTCTGCATGGGCGGTTCACTCATCCCCCGTGGTGGCCAAAACCTGATCGAGGTCGCTCGCCAGGGAAAGGTCGCCTTGTTTGGCCCACATATGGACAACTTTGCTGACGAGCGAGACCTGTTGCTCAACAATCAAGCCGCCATTCAAGTCGACAACGCAGAAGTGCTGATTAACAAAATTGCTGAATTGCTAACCCACCCCGAGCGAATACAAGAGATGGGGCAACGCGCTAAAAACCTTGTCGATGCCAAAAGCAAGGTAGCAGAACGTTATGTGGAAGCTTTAGCTCCCTATTTAGTCTGATTGCGGCAGAAAGCGCTGGCATGCCTCGAACACCTGCTGCGGTGTGATATCGGCAATCTGCTTACTGGGCGAACGCACAATGGCATAACGCTCCGGCGGTACATAGGCGCCGCTGTCTTCCGGGTCAGTCCCCCCAAACAGCGCAACCAGGGGTGTGCCGACAGCACCGCCGATGTGCATGGGCCCGGTGTCTGTTGTCACCAGAATATTCATTCGTTCCAGCGTCGCCTTGTAACGTTGAAAATCCAGTGGCGGCGTCAGCATGGTCACCTTGCCGCCACTTAGCTGGACAATCTCTTCACCAATCTCGACCTCTTCCGGCATCAAATCCATAATAATGCGCAGATCCAGATCACGCTGTTCAGCGTAGGCAGCCAACTCTTTGCCCAACTCGGCAAAGGCGGAAGTTGGCCAACGTCGGCCCGCGTCCATGGTACGGCGCCAAGCCATTTTCTTCAGGCCGCTATAGGTGGGATGCATACCGATGACGAAGGTCTCATCAGTGATACCGGCCTCGGCCAAAATTGCCCTGGCCCTATTACGCGTATCATCCGTGACAGGTAGATACAACCAATAGTCTTGCAGGGACTTGCCAACGGCCCGCTCCACCACATCGAGACAATGACGAGAGTAATGCTCATTCGGTCGGCTAAGTTTGATGCAGAAACCCCCATCGCGCGCAGCCTGATAAAATGGCGCGAAAGTGGGATTAAGCTCAAAACAAAAAGCAGAATCATAGCTAGCCGCTCGAACCTGCTTGAGCAGTTTGTTAAGTTCGAGCCTGGCCAGTAGCGCCTTGCGGTCATGCAACAGAAAGGTGGTCAATCGCGCTGAAAAACCCTTGAACACCCGCTGACCATCAGCGCTGGTGAGCAGATGAAATTCCGCCTCGGGGTACTGATCCAGCAAGGCATTCACTGCTGGGGTAATCATCAACATGTCACCTACCCTGCCCACGCGTATTAGCAAAATTTTCAATGAATCTTCCCCTGTTTCCTGCTATTTATTCGTTTTGCACAGAGTAGCCTTTTCAGGTGCCATCCAGTAACATAAGCTCCTATTATCGCTTATACATCAAATAAATAAACAGGCTTTGGGGAAGACTATGAACTTATCTGCTGAAATCTCTGTTGGCGAATTTCTCGATAAAATCACTATCCTTGAAATCAAGTCTGAACGCATCAAAGATGATGCCAAACTGGAAAATATCCACAAAGAACTCAATACCCTGCGCCAGACCTGGGATGACTCCCCGTTTTCGCAACAGGATGTCAGTTCTGAAATTGCCGAGCTGAAACAGATCAACGAAAAGTTGTGGGAGATTGAAGATTACATTCGCGACAAAGAGTCGGAAGCAGCGTT
This sequence comes from uncultured Chromatiaceae bacterium, assembly GCA_945787785.1. Taxonomy (GTDB): domain Bacteria; phylum Pseudomonadota; class Gammaproteobacteria; order Tenderiales; family Tenderiaceae; genus Tenderia. The sequence continues at coordinate 18,141 of CALZIO010000036.1, read as the reverse complement.
TGATGAGCAATTCATCGAACTGGCCCGCTCTGTCTATTTTACCAACGATGAACGCGCGGCAGTAAAACGCAAAATCAATGTTAAGGTCGGTTCAGAACTGATCGAAGAGAAATCATACGCAGATTATAGCCGCAAATAAAAAGCTTAACGGACCTTCATATATGCAAGAAAAAATTATCATGATCACCGGTGGGGCTGGTTTTATCGGCTCAGCCCTAATTCGCCAGTTCATTGCCGAATCAGACGCCACCATCGTCAATATCGACAAACTGACCTATGCCGGCAACCTGGCCACCTTGGCTGATGCGTTGGACAATCCGCGCCACCACTTCGAACAGGTGGACATCTGTGACAGTGATGCCATCAATGCGCTATTCAACAAGTATCAGCCAGATGCCTTCATGCATCTGGCGGCTGAATCACATGTAGACCGCTCCATTGAAGGGCCAGCCGCATTCATTGAAACCAATATCGTTGGCACCTACACATTGCTGGAAGCGGCGCGTCAGTATTGGTCAACTTTAGACGGAGACAAACGCGATCAATTTCGCTTTCATCATATCTCCACTGATGAAGTCTATGGCACGCTTGGGGCAGACGGCCTGTTCACCGAAGAGACCTCCTACGCACCCAACTCGCCTTACTCCGCCAGCAAGGCGTCGTCGGATCATCTGGTGCGGGCCTGGCATCACACCTATGGTTTGCCTACCATCATGACCAATTGCTCCAACAACTACGGCCCTTATCAGTATCCTGAAAAGCTGATCCCGCTGATGATCCTGAATGCCCTGGATGGCAAACCTCTGCCTGTCTATGGCCGAGGTGACAATATCCGCGACTGGCTCTATGTTGAGGATCACGCCTATGCACTGAGAGTGGTGCTTGAACAAGGCCAGCTCGGCGAGTGTTATAACATCGGCGGTCACAATGAGAAGACCAACCTCGAAGTGGTCAAAACCATTTGTACCTATCTGGATGAACGCTTTCCGGAATCACCGCATGCGCCCCATGAACGGTTGATCAGCTATGTTGAAGACCGCCCAGGCCATGACCAGCGTTATGCCATTGATGCTGACAAGATAAAACGCGAACTGGGCTGGACACCGCGCGAGACATTCGACACCGGCCTGAAAAAAACCATCGACTGGTATATTGAAAATGCGGAAACGTGGAAGAAAGTAACTTCTGCCAGTTATCAAGGCGAACGACTTGGACTGATCAAATGACAAGCACATCAGGCGTGAATCGCAAAGGTATCATCCTGGCTGGGGGTTCGGGCACGCGGCTATACCCGGTCACCCAGGTGGTTTCCAAACAGCTACTGCCGGTCTATGACAAGCCAATGATTTATTACCCCTTGTCGGTAATGTTGCTGTCCAACATTCGCGACATCCTGATCATCTCGACGCCACAGGACACCCCTCGTTTTGAACAATTGCTTGGTGACGGAAACCAGTGGGGCGTCAATATCCAATACGAGATTCAAGCACAGCCCGAGGGACTGGCCCAGGCTTTTATCATTGGCGAGAACTTCATTGGCAATGATCCCAGCGCCCTAATTCTGGGCGATAACATCTTCTATGGTCATGATCTCTCTGAGTTATTGCATAATGCGGACAACCAATCAGCTGGCGCAAGCGTATTCTCATATCCGGTAAGTGACCCGGAACGCTATGGCGTGGTTGAGTTTGATAGCAATGGTAAGGCTATCTCGATTGAAGAAAAACCCATTCAACCGAAATCGCACTATGCCGTCACAGGGCTCTATTTTTATGACAACCAGGTAATTGATATCGCCAAAAATCTCAAACCCTCGCCGCGCGGTGAGCTTGAGATCACCGACGTCAACAAGCTCTATTTGAACAAACAACAACTGCATGTCGAGATCATGAGCCGCGGCATGGCCTGGCTTGATACCGGCACCCACTCGTCCCTGCTTGAGGCATCTAGCTTTATCGAGACCATTGAGAAACGCCAGGGCCTGAAGATCGCCTGCCCGGAAGAAATCGCTTACCGTATGGGTTTTATCACTGCAGAGCAACTTGAGGCACTCGCCTCTCCGCTACTTAAAAGTGGTTACGGCGAATATCTGATGCGAGTAATCAAGGAACAATCATTCCCATGAACGTAATCGAAACAGAAATCCCGGAAGTTAAAATTATCGAACCGAAAGTTTTCGGTGATGAGCGTGGCTTCTTCTTTGAAAGTTATAACGCCAAAAAACTCGCAGAGTCAGCCGGCATCAGTGAAACTTTTGTCCAGGACAATCACTCACGCTCGAACAAAAATGTGCTGCGCGGCTTGCATTATCAGATTAAACAAGCGCAGGGTAAATTGGTGCGCGTTATTTCCGGTGAGGTCTTCGATGTTGCTGTTGATATCCGCCGCAACTCTCCTACCTTTGGCCAATGGGTGGGAGTCGTGCTAACCGGCGACAACTTTCGCCAGCTGTGGGTACCCGCCGGGTTTGCCCACGGTTTTCTGGTTGTCAGCGACCATGCCGAATTCATCTACAAGACCACCGACTACTATGCGCCAGAGCACGATCGCTGTATTTCATGGAACGATCCAGACCTAAACATCGACTGGCCACTTGAAGGTGAGCCATCACTCTCCGACAAAGACCGGCAGGGCCTGCCACTCAAGTCAGCCGAGCTTTACCCATGACACGCTTATTAATCACTGGGCGCAATGGCCAGGTAGGTCATGAACTGCGACGCACGCTGAGCACGCTGGGCCAAGTCCTGGCCCTTGGTCGTAACGAACTGGATCTCACCAAACCGGATCAAATTCGCCACAAAATCGAAACATTCAAACCCGACGTTATTATCAACGCCGCTGCCTATACCGCGGTTGATCAAGCCGAAAGCGATGTCGATACGGCCATGCAGATCAACGGCACTGCTCCAGGCATAATCGCCGAAACAGCAAAGCAGGTCGGCGCGGCTGTGATTCACTATTCAACCGATTATGTCTTCGACGGCAGTAAAACCACACCCTATCTGGAATCTGATACACCCAATCCCATTGGCGTTTATGGCAAAACCAAACTGGCTGGCGAACAGGCCATCCAGGCTGCTGGAATACCTCACCTGATACTGCGCACCAGTTGGGTCTATGGCCGCTACGGCAAGAATTTCTATAACACTATCCTGCGCCTGGCCCACGAACGGGAAGAACTAGGCATTGTGGATGATCAGATCGGCTGTCCCACCTGGAGCCGCACCATCGCCGAAACCACCAGCCAACTAATTGCCCAGCAACTACTTAACAAAAATGGCGAATTTTTCGCTGACTGTTCCGGTATTTATAATCTGGTCTCAAGCGGTCAGACCAGCTGGTATCAGTTTGCCAAATACTTTCTTGAACTGGATCCAAACAGAGAACAGCAGACACTGACGACACTAAAACCTATCGGCACCGCAGATTATCCAACCCCCGCGGCAAGACCACCCTATTCAGTAATGTCGACAGAAAAATTGGCCAGCACTTTCAATCTTGCCATGCCGCCATGGGATCACTGTATTGAACTCATCAGTGAATGAATCATTCAATAACAAGTCATGAAACTACTTTTAATCCGGTTTAGCTCAATAGGAGACATTGTACTTACCACACCGGTCATTCGTTGCACTAAACAACAAGCCAATGGCGGTGATGTTGAGATCCACTTCCTCAGCAAAAAAAAATACCAATCCATTCTGCAAACAAACCCATACATTGACCAACTCATCACCATCGAAAAGAGCGTCTCTGAGGTTGCAGACAGGCTAAAAGCAGAAAAGTATGACTACATCATTGATCTTCATCACAACCTGCGCTCACGCCATGTTAAGACGCTATTATCCTGCCCGGCATATACGTTCAAAAAACTAAGCCTGAAAAAGTGGTTGTTTGCCACATTCAAAATAAATCTATTACCCAATGTTCATGTTGTAGATCGCTATATGGAGACAGTAAAACCTCTGGGTGTTCACAATGACAATCAAGGACTGGATTTTTTCATATCCAATGAAGATAAGCTGGACAAACACAGCCTCCCTGAGACGCATCAACAAACATACATAGCACTCGTGATTGGCGGGCAACATCCAGGCAAGCTGTATCCCACCGAGAAAATCATTGAAGTTTGTCAGCGCTTTGAGCAACCGGTCATCCTGTTAGGCGGGCCGGAAGATAATGAACGCGCCGAAGTGATAGCAACCGCAGTGGGTGACAAGGTATTCAATAGTTGCGGCAAATACAGTCTTAATCAATCAGCCACGTTAGTCCGTGATGCGGAATGTGTCATCACCAATGATACCGGCCTGATGCACATTGCCGCCGCATTAAAAAAACGTGTAATTTCGATCTGGGGCGCGACGGTTCCACAATTTGGTATGTACCCCTATTTACCCGGCCCAGGCTCACAGATTCTTGAGCCAGCCGAGGAGTGTGACCGGCCATATTCCAAACTCGGCAATAAAACATTTTATAAAGCAGCCTATAACTGCTGGAAGGGGCTGGAGCCGGAGCGGATCGTGGCGACGGTGAGGGAAGCGACCAATGATTAAATTTCCCTGGGATATGTCATCCGCACCAAGTCAGCGACAGCCGGCAGTGAACCAGTTCTACTGCCGTACCGATTCAACAGGCCATTAATATGACATCGAACACAACAAAACAGGTGTATTTTCATGTGGGACTGGGCAAAACAGGCACCACCTATATCCAGTATGAGCTGTTCCCGAAACTGAAGGGGATCTATTACATCCAGCGCACCCGTTACCAAAACGCGCTTAAGATCATCTCCAGCACCTCTTACCCCAAGTATCTGGTCTCGCGTGAATTTGACCAGCAGCTACCTGATGAGGTCGCCAAATTTTCCAAGCACTACCCTGACGCTCATGTGATTATTGTTTTCCGCCGTCATGACAGCTGGATCGCATCGCAGTACCGCCGCTTTGCCAAAAACGGCATCCATATCGACTTCAACAGCTATTTTGATATCGACGACAATCACGGCTTGTGGAAATACGATGACCTCAACTACATGGCCAAACTGAAAATCATCGAAGATCACTTCAGTCAGAAGCCGCTCGTCTTATTCCAGGAAGAGTTAAAGACAGATCCTTACGGCTTTTTCGATAAAATCGCCACCTATACCGGCACTACCTACAACAAGGAAGATATCTCCCTGGATAAAGTGCATGCCTCATACGAGGAAAAACAGCTCAAGGCCGTGCGCAAACTCAGCAAATATCTTTTCCCGACCGAAGAAAAATACTCACGCAAGACCCTGCGCGGCTGGTTACAGTGGCGCCGCATCCAGCTGACCTCTTACGCCATCATGTACTCCGCTCTGTTATTGCCAGACGCCTGGTTCAGTGATGTGGAGCTAACCCCCAAAGAGCAGTTGGACAAGATCAGTGAACATTATGCCGATGATTGGGAACAGGTCCAGGCCTATGCCGAAAAGAACAATCCGAAATAATTGTTATTTCAACAGCTGCACCCGCACTAGAAAACGGCTGCCGGCAGCAAAGCCCTGTTCAATGGCAAGGAGTATGCAACATGCAGCATGACGTAGCTGTAATCACCATCAATTACAATTCGAGCCGCTTCACTATTGATTGCGTCACAAACCTGCTCGAAAAAACAGATCCAACCCTGAACCTACAGGTGGTGATTGTCGACAACAACTCCACACCGGAAGAATACGCACAACTCTCTGCTCTTCAGGGACTTGACCGGGTAACGATTGTGCGCAGTAAAGTGAACTATGGCTATGCGGCAGGCAACATGTATGGAATACAGTTCGCCAAGGCCAAATATTACTTTTTTCTGAATAATGACTGTCAGTTATTAAATGACTGCGCATCCATTCTGTTTAATTTCTGCGAACAAAATCCCAATGTAGGTCTGTGCTCGCCACAGCTTTACAACGAAGAACACCAACCCACTCCTTGCTTTGATTACTTCCCAGATATCGTTTCAAAATTTCTAGGAACAGGGATATTCAGAATTACTCGTAGAAAATATTTTCATCCAAGAAAAAAAATCCCCAACACCCCTATCCGGGTTGATGTTTTAAGCGGAAGCCAGCTGTTTATCAAGGCAGAAGCATTCAATAAAGCGGGAGGATTTGACACCATATTCTTTCTCTATTGCGAGGAGGAGGATATAGCCATGCGCTTAAACAGGCTCGGTTATGACACATACCTGATACCCGAAGCGCACAACCTGCACTTCGGTGGTGGCAGCACAGAAAAATCACTCGCAATTCAAAAAGAGTTCATCATCTCCTATCTCTATTTTTACCGAAAGCATTATGGATTTATAAAAACTCAATTATTGAAATTCACCTTGTTGGTGAGATATACAAAGAAGTCGATCAAGACACCTTCCAACATACACATTATTACCTTAATTTTGTCAGGGGCTCATCCGAAAAACAGTCTGCGCCACAGTCAAACAATTAGCGAGATTGAATAAACCCAGGCCTTGGATACAATCTTGTCGCTATCGTTAAAACACCAAAACCGCCCAATCTGTAAACTTAGCCAAATGGCCTCCCGCTAGTGATTCCGATATAATCCACCCCATATAGGACCAGTCCAGGATCGTAAATGAGCCTACAAAACAAACCCAAGGCCAGCGTTATCATCTCCGTCTATAAGGATGTAGAGGCGCTGCATTGTGTCCTGATTGGGCTGACATTCCAGACGGAAAAAGGGTTTGAGGTCATCGTCACTGAAGATGGTGAAGACCAAGCCATGGCCGATTACATCACCAACCGTGCACCCAAATCACTCACGTTACGCCACCTGACCCAGGAAGATGATGGCTTTCGCAAAACCCGCGCCGTCAACCGTGCTATAGCCAGCGCCAAGGCCGATTATGTAATCTTTCTGGATGGGGACACCATTCCGCACCAGTGTTTTGTCGAGATGCATCTGCGCCATGCAGAGCCTGGACGTGTCTGTACCGCGCGGCGAATCCATCTCGGCCCCAAAGCATCGGCAAAAATAAGAGAGAACCCCGCCAGCGTTCTGGAACTGCAAAATCGATTCACCCTGCTAAGCAGAGCCATCGGGATGCACCTGGATCAGGTTCGCAATTATGAATCTGGCTTTATGTCAGACCTGTTGCACAAGCTGGCCAAGAATCGTCATCTAAGCATCGTAGGCTGCAACTTCTCTGCCTACAAAGCCGACATGGCGAAGATCAATGGCTACAACGAAGAACTGCCGGGCATCGGCGGAGAGGATTGTGATCTGGAGTGGCGTTTTAATGGCGTTGATATATTCACCAAGAACATCAAGTTCCAGGCAACGACCTATCACCTCGACCATGAAAGCCGACGCAATGATTGGGAGATAAATGTCGAAATGAGCCGCAAAAATCGAGAGAACAAAGAGTTCTTCTGTAAAAACGGCCTAAACAACCACACTGGCAATTAACCGAACAAACGATGAATCCGCTTCATAATTGAAAAGCTCAGCTTTCGGTTTCCAAAAACACTTCCAATCCTGCTCCCTGAGAGATACACGATAGTACATGTTGTCTGCAACCAGCGTGATCTGAAGGCGCGCTGGTATTTCCTGACAAACCGCTGCCTGACGGAGTTAAAACTCATCGGCGTCTCTACCGTCTTGCGGCCCACACCTTTCAACACCTCACCACAAACGTGGTGCAAATGAAAATCAACTGCGTAAGCATGATAACCAAGCACATCAGCGATCACACACAGATCTGTCCCGTACATGTGGAAACCACCAACATCACGCGACAAGGCCAGGTTTGCTGAACGTTTCACCAGTATGAAATTCTCATCCAGGCCACCAACCTGCGCAGGAAACGAACCAAGCTTGGTATTTTCTCCGTAAAATGGATCGGTAATGCGAATCGCGAGCTTACCAGGAACAACGCCGCCTGCATTACCCAACACAGCCCACTGCTCATCCAGTGAATCCATCTCGTCAATCACGCGTTCCAAGTGATCAACACCATGATCATGCAAAAGCAAATCTTGATGGCAGAGAATGATGTATTTGCCTTTTGCCAACTGCAAAAAATGATTGAGGCCATCATAGGCATCATATTTATTGCTATTGGAGTTATCTATGTAGATAAACTCGCATCTATCCCCTGAAAACCCTGCCTGCTCGAAAGAGGTCAGCATCTCGGAATACTGCTGCTTATTTGTCACCAGCGAACAGATGGAGAAGTCTATGCCGTGATCAACATCATATGCGTCAATCTCAATTGCTTTGTTCACAACATTCGTCTCCAGCGTCTATACGACCCATCCCACAATAGAGGTAGCCAATAATCAATCCGGGCAATGGGCCTTGATTTTGATTTGCTTTATAAACAGGTGCCGCCGCCCACCCGTCAGAAATGTTCGAATTCTATCCCATGTATCAAACGGTTTTATTGGCTCAACATAGTCCAAGATAAACCCTGCACTTTCGACCAGCTCGCCATAAGTCTTGGGAGTAAACCAACGCAAATGGGTTCTATCCATGATCCCGTAATCCACAAGCTTCCAATCCCCTTGTATCAACATCTTAATCAGACGGTAATGACTCACATTGGGGGAACTGCAGAAAAACAGGCCACCCGGCTTTAACAATGGACGCAAATTCTTTAACACCTGCCAGGGATCAGCAAAATGTTCCAGAACTTCGCTCATAATCAGCACGTCAAAACTTTGCTCTGGCCAAGGCAACTCAGCATGCTCAACGTCAGCAACGATTACTTCACTAAGTTTGGCCCGCGCTCGTTCCGCTGCAGACTCATCCAGCTCGACAGCTGCATACCAGCCACATTTACCCTCAGAAAGCGCAAGCGCTCCGGTACCACCTGACGCGCACCCTATTTCCAATATTCTGGACTGTGAATTATCTGGCAGCTCAGAAACAAAATCATCACGAGCCCCAGCGAAGTATTCTTCAGTTTTACCAGAATAAGCGCCTGTTCCTGCACTTACTGGCGCCACCTCATTTTGATTATTAGCCATTTATTTAACCCTATTCAATCCACACTTAGCTTGTTACAGACTGCCATCATTCTCCGCCTGATAAGAAAACTTGCGCCGTCAAAAAAAACTTCTAATCAAATTTATTCTTGAACAAATAGTAACCGTAGAAACCTTTACACCCGTTACCACTCTATCAGCTAGCCCAAATTAAAAATCCTTTCCCCGCAACTTACAGTAGCGCAAATACCAGCCCGACGTTTTCTTTTTGAATGCCGCAGGTATTGTATCGGGAAACATAGTGATTCGACGCACCCGCATCAAGTCATTCGCAAGATTTACCGGGCCGGTGATGGTAGCAACACCAAAGAGGTATCCAGCTTGCCGCACTTGTTCTGTTTCGCGCACACCGTAATCACCATAAGGGTAGGCGAACGAGACCACCTCATCTTCTAACAGCTCTTCCAGAACAATCTTTGATTGTTTGACCTCACGATGTAACTCTTCCGCGTCGAGTTGTGAGAGACGGCTATGGGTTAAACCATGCGCGCCAATCTCCACCAAGCCGGAACGGTGACATGCCAGTAGCTGCTCATCACTCATCAGACTTGCTTCAGCTTCACCCTCGCCCATATCCCAATAATTATTCCTGATGGATCTGTCACCAAGGGCATAAATCACAGCCTTGACTTGGTGCTTCTGCAACAGTGGCAACAAATTTTGATAGTTATCTTCATAGCCGTCATCAAAGCTAAGAATGACTGGTTTCTTCGCCCGAACACCCGCAGCAATATCCTTAAAGGTGATTAACTCGAAGCCACGCTGTTTCAAGTTCTCAATCTGCCACTCCAACTCGGCTACCGTGACATAGATATTGTACTTAGAACGCTCGGGCTTTTCGCGTAACACGCGATGGTACATGAGGATCGGAATCTCTTTAAACCGCTTCAAATAACTCATTATCATGGCCTGGCGATAAACATTCATCACTTTGGGATAAACATTATCAATGCGGTAATCGTCAACGTATGCCCCATATTCTGCGGTTGGCAATATGCGCTCACCGGCAACAAGCGCACTCAGATCATCTTTCAACTGCTGTGACTGCCACGGCTGCAACTGGTCGCAGTCACCAAAATTACTTGCCTTGGCAACAGCAATGGTACTGCCATCAACAGGGCCGATATAACAGCTCTCGCCCACAGCAATCACCGGCAAGCCAAAACGCATCGCCTCCACTGGCACACGCCCGGCGCCAATCACCAGATCATTCTCAGCAAATACCTTGTTCACATCATCGACAAAGCCAGTGAGCGTAACATTGCTGCCCAGTGCCTGCTGAAATCGCTCCGTTACCGGACCACCAACAATAGTGAAATGCAGCTGCGGGAAATGCGGTGCCACCTCGGTGATGATGCGCCAGGCGATCTCTCCCTTGGGCCCCGTAAGACGACCAATCCACGCTATGTTAATCAAAGCCATTACGGATCACCTGCACGTCAGCATCCTTGATATCCATCTCATTACGTACATGGTCGAGTAGATGCTCGCACACGACAATGATGTGGCGACCATAAACACTCACCTTACGGCCTACTGCACGATGACTCTGACGTCCATGAATGGTAGAGACGTAGGCAAGCCCTGTGACTCTAACAACGGCATTGGCCACCCAACTGGCGGCACGCGAGTGGGCGTTGATGAGGTCTATCTGTTCACGACGACAGAGCGCGGCAAGCTGGAAAATATTTTTCACCCGACTCAACAGTGAACGGTTGTGAATCGCCATAGGAATATAAGTAGCATCGCTCTGCACCGACAGGGTATCGGAGACGATGTAACAGTGGTGACCATCGGCCATCTGTTTACGACAGAGCGCAGCCACGTAGACCTCGGGGCCAGTCAAATGGGTCTGCGACAGCAGGTGAAGAATTTTCATCCCGCATCCATCACTTTGCTGGCCAATTCAAACACCTGCTCAACACTAGGTACTTGGCCATCAGGAGTAAAGGCCGCTTCGTGATGATGGTAACGGGGCCAGTATCTGAATGGATCAGTGGCAAAGAAGATACCTACCGTCGGGGTTTCGCAGGCGATGGCGATGTTGCGAATGCCGGTGTCATTACCCACCAATAATGCAGCCCCCTTCATTAGCGAGACAGTGGCATCAAAATCATCCAGTTTCATGCCAATGGCATTTTCACGCCCATTCTGAGCCGCCATGATTTCATCGATGGATTCCCATTCGGCAATCCCCTGTAACACAATATGATCGTGTTCAGGATAGCGCTCTGCCATCTGCTTCACCAACTCGGCAAAATGGCTATGTGGCCAGCATTTGATTGATGTAGACGCACTTGGAAAATAGACGATGTAAGGGCGTAGCCGTTGTGTCGGCTGCACCGGCATGTCAAACAGCGGCGGATATTGGGTGGCATGGCCGAGAATATTGAGCATCTCCAGCATGTTCTCGGCTTCAAAGCGCATATCGGAGCGTGAGACGGTAACATCATAGTAGAGATAACGTTGTGCCAGATGGTAGGGGAAACCAATTTTCAGTTTGGCGGGGGTCAGTTTACACAACCAGAAAGAACGTGTGGTTGCAGCCAAATCAAACAACAGATCTTGAGGCCCCAGCTCTTTAGCACGGGCAATCTGTTCCTTCAGAGAGTGACCACGCTGATCATTGCCGTAGACCACATGGACATCATCTACCAGATCCTCCGGGGCGCCGCGCGTGTAGTTGGTAGTCAGGCTCAATGTAATTTTGGCATTGGGGAAAAAGCGCCGCAGCTCGATCAGAAAGGGGCGGGTAAGCACCATATCACCAACAGCGGCATGACGAATCACAGCTACCGTTTTTATATCTTGCGGCGCTAATGTCCCAACAATTTGCCGCGCTTTCTTACTGGCCCAACCACCACTTTTAAACCAAAGTTTCATCGAGACCTCTTCCTGTCACCATCAGCCCAACAGATACACAACATGTACGAGACGCGTATAATTGAGCACCAGATGACTACCAATAGCAAAAAAATTCTTGTTGTTCGCAACGATAAACTGGGTGACTTCATGCTAGCCTGGCCGGCCTTCGCCACCCTTAAACAGTCCATGCCTGACTGCGAAATCCATGCCCTTGTTAATCCCTACACCGCTGATATAGCTGAGCTTTGCCCCAACATTGACCATATCTTGTTGGATCCAACAGCTACTGCAAGTTTTACTGACCAAGTATCATTCGCTAAAACACTGCGCCAACAACACTATGATGCAGCAATCACGCTTTTCTCCACCACGCGCATCGGCTGGATACTGATGCTGGCGGGTATCCAATATCGACTGGCGCCCGCGACTAAATTTGCGCAATTATTCTATCATAGCCGCCTCAAGCAACGCCGCTCACGTTCGGAAAAACCGGAATATGCATACAACCAGGATTTGGTGATTAACTATCTGCATGATTCAGGCATCAACGACATCGCGCAGCCAGAGCCGCCCTATCTCGAATTTGCTCAAGCAGACATTGATCAAATACGACAAAACTTTTGTCGGCAACACCAAATTAACCAGAAAGAACGTTTAGTATTTATCCACCCCGGCAGTGGCGGCTCAGCCAACAACCTCAGCCTGGAACAATATGCGCAACTAGGCAAAGCTCTAAAATCAAGCCATGGACACCATATTGTGGTGAGCGCAGGTCCGGGTGAAATAGATCAGGCCACGGCACTCGCAGACAAACTTGGCGACACGCCACACACGCTTTACCACTCAACCGAGGGGCTGAAGCGTTTCGCCCAGCATATCGCCTTTGCTGATCTTTTTATCAGCGGCTCAACGGGCCCACTGCATATCGCCGGCGCCTTAAACTGCAATACTGCTGCATTTTACCCAAGACGCCGCTCTGCCACGGCGTTACGCTGGCAAACAACCAATCAGGAAGAAAAAAGGTTGGCTTTCTCACCGCCTCATTCCGAGGATATTGATGATATGTCAGGCATTGAACCTGTCGAAGTCGCAAAAGAGATTAGCGAAAAGTTCTTACTGATTTGATTCCTGCTGTCGTGTCCACAGATCAGCATATTTGACGAAGGTAGAGTGGGTAGACAACAACGCCAACAATAAACCCTGCTTGCCATCTAGTAAACCTGCCTTGAGAAAATACATACGCGTAAAACAACCAAGCGCATGAAGCACCCCTTCAAAGAGTGAACCTCGCTTACCACGCTGCTGGCGTTGTTCCGCCCACTCGGCTGCATAACGCGCCGATTTGACCAGGTAGTGCTCTAAATCGCGGTAAGTGTAATGGAACAGATCTCCATCCAGACGTTCGCTTTGCATGCCGGGGGCAAAGTCTAAATGCTCATGCACACGCTGATCACCATAATGCGCCTTCTGGTTTGGATAAAGCCTGACTTTATAGGCTGGATACCATCCACCATGACGAATAAAGCGACCAAAACACCAGGGCAGTATCGCGATTGAATAGGCACAATTGCGATCATCCTTGCTGATGACCTCCTGAATGCTGTGCTTGAGTTCCGGCGAGACGTGCTCATCAGCATCCACCATCAACACCCAATCGCCTGAAGCGTGCGCCTGAGCGCGCTGGCGCTGGATGCCATAACCCTGCCAATCCTGCGCGACGAACACCTTGTCGGTATAGCGGCGGGCAACCTCTACCGTAGCATCACTGCTGCCACCATCCAGCACGACGATCTCATCAGCCCATGTCAAATGCTCCAGGCATGCAGCGAGTACTTGTTCCTCGTTCTTTACGATCATGACAGCAGACAAACGGGCCATCTAGCTTTCCTCCTGCTTGATCAGATCCAGATGCCATATCAGGAACAGACTCATACACAATAGGAATATTGACGCGAAATTGCCCATATTAAAAGTCGAGTGATCAGTAAGCGAGAACGCTGCATACCCCACTACCAGACTTATCCCCAGCAACGCCGTGGCTGGCGAAGCACGATATGTGCTGGCAAAAATATAGAGCGGATAAAAAAGAACTCCGGCAAAGAAAATGAGCCCAAGTATACCGCGACTCATCAGCACCTCAAAATAGGCACTATGGGCATGCCCATCGGAGACTGCCGCAGGATTTATCTCACCAAGATCAGCATACTTCTTCGAATAGATATCGTAATGTCGACTGCCAACCCCAACAATCGGCGATTCGAGAAATGCCTTCGTCGCCACCGTCCAGATTTCGAAACGCCAACTAATACTCCCCAGCGGCAATTCATCGCGATTCTCAGCCGTCCAATATCCCACTGCCTCATGAACCGCTGTATCGACCCGCTCCTTGACCATCGCAGAGCCAAAATACCCCCCTACTACGATCAAGCCCACCATACAAAGTGCGATCAGACGTTGATAACCCTTGCTGATTACGATCACGCATACTATCACCATTGCCAACAGGCCGAGATAACCTCCGCGGGATCCGGACATCACCACCGCATACACAGCACCCATTACCAAAAACGGCAAGATCCATTTCAAGCGAGGCAAAAACTCCCTCCCCACCACCAACCACACAGCGACCAGAGCCGCCACCGGCCCCAGCAGATTGGGACTATAACAGCCTTCAGCCCGGGGCAATCCCAGAATAAGTTTGTCATATACAGATTGAGCGGCCAGTGTTATGGCGGCTATCGCGCACCCCATCAGTAGATACCTGCCCGCCTTTGGGAATCGTTGTAACATCAAGTAGAGCGGTACCACCAACAGAAAACGGATATCCACCCCAAGTGACTTCGCCTGCCCATCATCCCAGCCATTGGCCAGCGCAGAAATTAAAAACGAACCCAAAAATCCTACACAACACGCGAGCCAGATATCTTCGCTCTTTGACAAGGAGCTCGATCGCCTGTTGCGCGGCAACTCCCATAGCGACATTAACACCAGGATCACAAACATGGCCGAAAACCAGTGGCCCACACTGACCCCGGCGATTGGAAAAAGGAACACCAGCGCATAAATCACGCGCTCTTTATATCCCATCGCAGTGAGCTTCTCACCCCCGGAACTCAGCACGACAACTCACCCCTACTCAAACAACTATCAACTACCCGCTCGACCGATATATCTTTCAAACAACGATAATGCCCCAGCGGACACTCACGTTCGAAACATGGACTACACTCCAAATCTAAATAAACCACCGTCGCTCTATCAGTCAACGGCGGTGTATACGCAGGTGATGACGAGCCATAAATCGCCACCAGATTTCTGCCAGTTGCAGCAGCGATATGCATCAAACCGGAATCATTGGTCACCACCAACTCAGTAGCTGCAATCAAATCGACGGCGTCTTCAAGACTGGTTTTACCTGAAAGATCGACTACACCATCACCAGCTGCATCCAAAATCTCCTCACAGGCTTGTTGATCTTTTGCTGAGCCAAACAACCAAACCTGATTACCCTTACCTATCAACTGTCTGGCCAAATCAGCATAATTTTTCAGCGGCCAGCGTTTTGCCGGACCATATTCCGCACCAGGCATAATACCCACCACAGGCTTATCTGTGGATAGAGACAATTCTGCCAACAGGCGTTGTTGATTCTGAGAATCAATCTCAAGTTTAGGCTGTGGAATATGACTAGGTGGCAAGAATGCATCTCGATCCAAACCAAGCGCGACGTATCGCTGCACCATCTGGGGTAATACTTTCTTATCCAGTGGTCGCATATCATTGATCAGGCCGAAACGCATTTCACCTCTAAAACCCGTGCGTTTTGGTATGCCCGCGAAAAATGGCGTTATGGCAGATTTGAACGAGCGCGGCAGGATAATGGCTTGATCATACGCCTCTGCATGCAACTGCTTACCAAGCCGGTAGCGTGCCGGCAGATCAAACTCACCATGCCCGACCGGCATCTCGATATGACGCCGCACTTCAGGCATGCGCTTTAAAATTGGAACAGACCAAGCAGGCGCTATTACGTCTATCTCAGCATTAGGCCAACGCTGACGCAGCGTGATAAAAACACTCTGCGCCATTACCATGTCGCCGACCCATGCCGGTCCGACAATTAGAATTTTTTGCATCAGGCCTTACCTACTAACCTTACCCAGTAACACCTGCTCACTTATCTCCATTGAGCCACTGCATATATGCGTTGACGCCCTCTTCAACTGTTTTGAAGGGAGCATCGTAACCAGCAGCGCGCATTGCATTCATATCAGCCTCGGTAAAACTCTGGTAGGCACCCTTGAGATGATCCGGAAAGGGGATATATTCAAGCTCACCTTTGCCGTGATAGGCCAACACTGCATTGGCAACATCATTAAAACTTTGGCTACGGCCAGTGCCAAGATTGAAGATGCCAGATTTATCAGGGTTTTGCCAAAACCATAAATTTGCTGCCACCACATCACCGACATAAATAAAGTCACGGCGCTGCTCACCATTGCCGTAACCATCACAACCTTCAAACAGGCGTATCTTGCCCGTGTCTTTCAATTGATTGTTCAGATGAAAAGCGACGCTAGCCATACTGCCCTTGTGCTGCTCACGAGGACCATAGACATTGAAATAACGGAAACCGGCCACCTGGCTGGAGGCACCCGGCAATGCATTTCGCACATACTGATCAAACTGGAATTTAGAGTAGCCGTAAACGTTAAGCGGCTGCTCATGCTCGGTTGACTCCTTGAATACCGGACCGGCGCCATAGACTGACGCAGATGATGCGTATAGATATTGAATACCGTGCTCAAGACAATAATGCAGCAAGGCCTTGGAGTAGTCGTAATTGATCTTCATCATGAAGTGACCATCCCACTCGGTGGTGGCAGAGCAGGCACCCTGATGAAAAATCACTTCGATTGGTTCGGCAAATTTTGCGCCTGATTCGATTTTGGCCAGGAAATCATCCTTGTCCATATAATCGGCGATATCACAATCGGCAATATTGCGAAACTTGGTACCGTCCTTGAGATCGTCCACCACCAGAATATCTCTGCGGCGAATATCATTGAGCCCCTTGACCAGATTGCTGCCGATAAAACCGGCACCGCCTGTCACAATAATCATTTATTCGTCCCCAATTGGTTTTTAATCACCACGAATCACATCAATAATATTAGTCGTAGAACAACCTTCAACATAGTCCAACACAATCACCTGACCACCTTCCGCAGTGACGCACTCACCACCGGCGATCTCTTCAGGCTTGTAATCGCCCCCCTTCACCAGCACGTCCGGCTTAACACGACAGATCAGGCGTTGTGGTGTTTCTTCAGAAAAAGGCACCACCCAATCGACACTCGCCAGCGCTGCCAATACCGCCATGCGTTGAGCAATAGAATTGACGGGTCTCTCCGGACCCTTAAGCCGCTTCACTGAAGCATCATCGTTCACCGCGATGACCAAGCGGTCACCCAAGCGGCGCGCCTGCTCCAAATAGGTAACATGACCGGCATGCAAGATATCGAAACAGCCATTGGTCATGACCACCTTCTCGCCATGGGCCTGGGCATCCCTCACCAGCGCAACGAGCCGATCTTCATCCACTGCGCCGCCTTCAATTTCATCATGCTCGCGAATAGCACGGCGCAACTCAGGCACTGTCACACTTGCCGTACCCAACTTGCCGACCACCACACCAGCGGCCAAATTGGCTAGCGCAGTCGCTTCGGCCAGATCTAGCCCGGCTGCCAAGGATGCCGCCAAGGCAGAAATCACCGTATCCCCGGCACCAGTGACGTCAAACACCTCTTGCGCCCGGGTGGGCAGATGCAGCACCGGCTGTCCCTTGCGGATTAGGGTCATGCCTTTTTCGCTGCGGGTAATCAGCAAAGCATCCAGTTGCAACTCTTCGCGCAACGCCTCACCCTTGCTCACCAGTTCATCATCGTTTTTACAATGACCAACCACCGCTTCAAACTCGGATAAGTTAGGCGTAATCAAGGTGGCACCACGGTAGATGGAATAGTCCTGCCCTTTCGGGTCAACCAATACCGGCTTGCCGGCATTACGTGCTGCATCGATAAACTCTTGCACCGCACTTAGCGTGCCCTTGCCATAATCCGATAACACCACAGCATCACTCTCGGCCAACAAACGTTTGTATGGAGATTGCAAAACCGAGGCATCGATATTGTGGAAGGCGTCTTCAAAGTCGAGACGAATTAACTGTTGGTGACGGCTGATAACGCGCAACT
>CALZIO010000035.1 GCA_945787785.1 uncultured Chromatiaceae bacterium | reverse complement strand
CGTCCATGAGTTTTTTATCCGTAGCCTTCAGCTGGATTCATTTACTATGCAATTGGAGTATGAGTGATGCGGTGGTCGACACTGATTTTGTCCATTTTGAACTCCGAAACTTGAGTTATAACTTCTGGTCATAGCTGCTCTAATTATTCCGGACAGTAATGGGCCTGCGCCGGAATGATGAAATTTAAATGGATCAGAAGAAATAATTAACACTTAGCATATACACATTGCTGACATACGATTCAGACGCCACCGTTGATCTGTTGTCAGTATTGCGCCAGCTAAGCTCTAACTCGGTATCGCGGTTAAAACGATAAATTCCGGATAACTGAAAGCGGCTGAGATCATCTTTTCGAATCCCCTCGTCTACACCACGAATAATGTTGGCATATTGATAATCACTGTTTCGATATTCCGCCATTACCTTGGCCAGCCAACGCTGGCTAAATTCATATTCGTACCAACCATATAACGCATGACGCAGTGGTGAATAGCTGATAAAACTGCTCGTCGTTTGAAAGTTCTCACGATCGTTGATTTCAAATCTATAGCCAAGGCGAAGCTTATGATTATTGATGCGACTGCGATTCTCAACAGATAAGCGCTGCCGCCATCCATTCAGATAGGAAAACCTGGTAGCCAGATCATCATGATGAGTAAATTGATATCTGAAACGTAAACGTTGTCCTCGCGCATAATAATGATCGGCGCGCGCCAGAAGTGAAAGGCGTTGCTGGAATGATGCCCCATCGATCTTGTTATGGTAATAAACGAGGCCGAATCGACTTTTCCAGTCGGCAAGCGGTTTGTTCAGATAAGCACCTACATTAATAACGTTCTCGTTAAATGATTTCATATCATCATAACGCGTCAATATCAGCCCAGCTTTCAATTGCACACCGTCTTGGTAGTTGCCACTTAGCTGATAAGTGGCAACACCAAACAGATCCAGGTAATTGTCAGACTTACCTGTAACTGTCGTGATCAAATCGTTTACGTGTGCGACATTATCATCATGGGCAAAACTGAGACTGGCAAAACCATAAACCCGATCGCTGAAAGATTTCTCTGCTCGTTCAGGCGCCAGCTCATCAAGCTTGACTGCTGCCAGGTACTTTAGTTTTTCATCCTGGGCGAGCTCAAAACTATTACGAAAGGCATCAAAGGCGGCTGATTGGTCGTTTTCTTTGAGTGCGATTAAGCCAACATTGTAATAACTCAGGCCAGCCAACATTTCATCCTGAACCGCCAACAAATAGTAACGCTTTGCTTCGCGATATTGATCCAGCTTGAAATAACTTGAGGCAAGATTAAAACTCAGGATAGCCGATTCATTCCCCTCGTTACGAGCCTGCTCAAATAAAGCGATTGCGCTCTGATATTGCTGCTGTTTAAACGCGGCGACACCGCGATCAAAAGACGAGTCAGCAGCTGCCGCCAATGACATACTTGCCAGCAAAATTGCAGCGCTTAATTTGCGTAGTATTAATCCAAATTCCAAAATTCCACCCAGCGCAAACACAAACAAAATGGCCGCCCGCATATGCGGGCGGCCATTTTGTTTTAAGAATGATCTTCGTCGTCCTCTGACTCGTCATCCTTTTCGTCACGGGAATCGTCGAGCTCATCCTGCTCATCGCGAGACTCGTCTATCTCATCACGGTGCTCACTACTTTCATCTTGCTCATTCTTGATTTCATCACGCTCTTCCTGTTGCTCTTCTATCTCATCTCTCTCTTCCGCTTGTTCCTCACGCACGTCCTCTAACTCATCTCGTTCATCTTCTACCTCTTCACGCTCATCTTCCAATTCTTCGCGTTCATCTTCCAGCTCTTCGCGTTCATCTTCCAGCTCTTCACGTTCATCTTCAAACTCTTCGCGTTCATCTTCCAGCTCTTCACGTTCATCTTCCAGCTCTTCACGTTCATCTTCAAACTCTTCGCGTTCATCTTCCAGCTCTTCACGTTCATCTTCAAACTCTTCGCGTTCATCTTCGACATCATCACGTTCATTTTCATGATCCTCCTTACCAGGGTTATCATGATGCTCGTCGATGTCGACATTCTGACCAGACACATTCTCACGGTCATGCTCTTCAAGCCTTTCTCTGGCCCGCTCCATCGCTTGCCGCGCCTCTTGCGAGCTGACATCCGGCAATTCTATAAACCTGATCCCTCGCTCATCTTCGCGATCAAGCCTTTCGATTACCTGAATAGTAATGTCGTCATCGTAATCAGATGCGTAGGCGGGCACAGCACTCACCATCAGCAATGCTGCGACAGCCGATAATTTGAAGCTTTTCACTGCAAAACTCCTATCAACCCTGCGCCCTAAACCCATTTTCGATTCGCAATTTCAGCTTGAGGGGCCAATTGCTCACCGACCCGAACTTTTATAAGAATACTTTTGATCTTGCCATCATGCTCAACCGTCGCCACCAATTCACCATCTGCATTGACCATACCTTTTAATGGCAAAGGCAAAATATTGCGCCCCTGGGTCAGACTGGTCTGCCATGACAACACACGCAAACCGGGGTAGCCGACAACTTCAACATTGTCCGGTAAAGTTATATTCAAAGTAGCATTCTGGATCGGCTCGGCGACATCAAACGCCAGATTGACAGTATGCATGGAATCAACGGAAATCATTATTTCAGACAAAACATTAGTACTAACGCCATTGCCATTGGGTAACAATCCGGCAACCACAATCAGTAGTGCCACACCGGCGACGGCTGCCGAGCTGAAACCGGCAATAAATGCAGTACGGTGAGGCCGCTGCTTCTTAATTTGGCTGGCCGCGTGACGTACCGCATGCCGGGCAAAACCCGGGGACATTGGCGGAACCGTCACCCGTTTCAGACCAACCATAAGCCCTTCCGCCTGCTGTAAGCGCTGGCGGCATTCGTGACATTGGTCTAGATGGGCATGCAGTTCAGCCTCATCCGTGAGATTGAGCTCTCCATCCAGATAATCATCAAATCGTTGTTGAATTTGTTGACAATTCATTAAATCACCTCTCACTAATTAACACGCTGCTGAGGCTGATTTAGTTCCGTCTTCAGTCAATATTTGGCGCAATTTCGCCCTAGCGCGGTGTAAGCGAGATTTGAGTGTACCAATGGGGGCATCAAGAATTTGTTCCAATTCGGCAAGTGTATAGTTTTCAACATCATGCATCACAACCAGCATACGCTGTTCATGGTTGAGTTGTTGCAAAGCTCGCTCGATATTATCAACCAGAACCAGCCTCTCAGAGCTGTGGCCGGATTCTGCCGTAGCCAGCATCGTTTCCAGCTGGTCAGGTTGAAATGAGTCGATCGGGCTGCGTTGATCTCGTCGCAAACGATCAATAAAAAGATGGTACAAAGCCTTGGCTAACCAGGGACGTAATTTTTCGACCTGCTCCATTTCTTCGACCCGATGGATCAACTTGAGCAGCAGCTCCTGCACCAGATCTTCGGCATCAGATTGCTGGCCACAATAGTGGTATGCCTGCCGGTAGAGGCCGCTAACATGAGGCATCACTAGTTCTTCAAATGAACTTTGGTCACCCCGTCTTTTTGAAAAAAGACTAAACATTACTGTTCGCTCTTAGCATCCATAATGCCATGCTAAAGACCGAAACTGAAATAAAACTTAAATTAGCGCTGAGGAGTGAATCTATCCCGCCGAAAATTTACAACTTGGGCAGACTACACCTGACTCTTCAGCAGGCTCTCCACCCCGACAACACAACTGGCATCAATCAGAAAAACAGAATGACTATCATTAATCAGGGACTCCGCAAGCAAAACAAACAGTTTTATTAGCATTATTTAGCAATCTAAAAGGCTGTATGATTTAGAGAGCCTCTGATTAATTCGAATGTCGTCATTTTGGCGTATACCCAAAGGGCACAAGAGCCGGAATCGATTTAGGCATTGAATTTGAATCCCTGGATTCCGGGTCTACGCTTTGTTTCGCCCGGCTTGTGCCCGTTCATTGGGTAAATGACGAATTAATCAGAGGCTCCCTAGCTATACAAAACATCAAGGCAGGCAATGACATGCATTATATTCGTCGTTTTGATCAACTCAGCATCAACGATATCCCGCTGGTTGGAGGCAAAAACGCCTCACTGGGTGAAATGTATTGCGCCCTGACAAAAAAAGGTGTGAAAGTACCTAATGGATTTGCCACCACGGCTGAGGCTTATCAACACTACATCGATCACAACAATTTACATGACCGCATCAAACAACAGCTGGATGCGCTGGATAACGATGATGTCACTGCACTTGCAATCACCGGGGCACGCATCCGTAGCTGGATTAATCACGCTGAAATGCCGCAAGACCTGGCACATGAAATCGATACTGCATACCAACAGCTGGAACTGGAATATGGTGAACACACCGACGTGGCTGTGCGCAGTTCCGCCACAGCTGAAGACCTGCCCAATGCCTCATTTGCCGGACAGCAGGAGACTTATCTCAACATCCGCGGCAGCCATAACTTAATCTCCACCTGCAAACACGTGTTTGCCTCGCTATTTACCGACCGGGCCATCTCCTATCGAGTGCACCAAGGTTTTCAACACATGGATGTTGCCTTGTCTATCGGCGTGCAAAAGATGGTGCGCTCTGACATGGGTACCTCAGGCGTTATGTTTACCATCGATACCGAAACCGGTTTCCGTGATGTTGTGTTTATCACAGCCGCCTATGGGCTGGGTGAAAACGTTGTCCAAGGCACGGTTAATCCGGATGAGTTTTATGTTTACAAACCCACGCTGGCAGAGGGCAAGCGCCCTATCCTGAAACGGCAGCTGGGTGAAAAAGCAATAAAGATGATTTATACCGGTGACCCCATGGCCGGCCACTCGACACGCAATGTCAGCGTCAAACAGGAAGATCGCAACCGCTTCGCCCTCAATGATGACGAAGTGCTGGATTTGGCAAGACAGGCTGTCATTATCGAACAACATTACTCAAAAGAGGCCGGCCAACCACGCCCGATGGATATCGAGTGGGCCCGCGATGGTGAGACGGGTGAACTTTACATCGTCCAGGCACGGCCTGAGACAGTCCAATCCAGCGCTGACTCCAGTTATGCTCAGGTCTATCAACTGAAATCCCGCGGGCCCATATTAAGCCAGGGCAAAAGCGTTGGACAAAAAATCGCTGTTGGAAAAACCCGCGTGATTATTGAAGCAAGCGATATGCAATCGCTAAAGCCTGGTGAGGTACTTGTTACCGACATTACCGATCCGGACTGGGAGCCGGTGATGAAGATAGCGGCTGCCATCGTCACCAACCGGGGCGGCCGTACCTGCCATGCCGCCATAGTTGCGCGCGAACTGGGGATTCCTGCTGTGGTGGGCTGTGGTGATGCTACCCATACCATTGCTAATGATCTGGAAGTGACGGTCTCCTGCTCTGAAGGTGACGATGGCTTTGTCTATGATGGGCTACAACAATTTGACTGCCAGCAGATTGATTTAAAAATCCTGGAACGGCCTAAAACCCACATCATGCTCAACCTGGCTAATCCATCACAAGCGTTCGAGGCAAGCCGCCTGCCTAATGATGGTGTCGGCCTGGCCCGGCTGGAATTTATTATCAATAATAGTATTCGTATTCATCCTCGCGCCCTGCTTGATTATGAGCATATGAATACTGCAACCCGAAATAAGATCGATCCAATCATCGCGGGCTATTCCGATCCAAAGAGTTTTTATATCGAGCGCCTGGCTGAAGGTGTGGGCACTATCGCTGCAGCTTTCTATCCAAAACCCGTGATCGTAAGGATGAGTGATTTCAAATCAAACGAATACGCCTCCCTGATTGGTGGCAAAGATTTCGAACCGGAAGAGGAAAATCCCATGATCGGATTTCGAGGTGCATCACGTTATCCGTCGAATGACTTTGCTACTTCGTTTGCCCTTGAATGCGCTGCCATGAAACAGGCACGAGAGGTGATGGGGCTGGACAACGTTGCCTTGATGATACCGTTTGTACGCAGTGTTGAAGAAGCACAGCGTGTTCTTGATTTAATGGCACAACAAGGCTTAGTGCGCTGCGAGAATGGCTTGGAGATTTATATGATGTGCGAGATCCCGGCCAATGCCTTGCTGGCAGATGATTTTCTCGAATTTTTCGATGGCTTTTCGATTGGTTCGAATGATCTAACCCAATTAACGCTGGGCGTCGATCGCGATTCAGGCATCGTCAGTGGTTTTGATGAGCGCAATCCAGCGGTGTTAAAATTGATCGATCTTGCGATCACTGCATGCAAACGCGAGGGAAAATATGTTGGGATCTGTGGCCAGGCACCATCAGATTACCCGGAAATTACTGAATGGTTGGTGGAACAGGGTATTGAGTCGATTTCACTGAATCCGGACAGTGTGATCAGAATGACACAGGTTGTCCAGGATATAGAAAACCAGGACCAATAACAGACTATACTCAAGTAAATTTATTGGTTATTTATGGTTCGAAGCAATATAAGGGTTTGACTGAATTGAATTTTGCTTCGTTAGACTTCTATTTTCTGGCTCTTGGATCTGCGCCTGAGCGATCCCCAATACGGCCAAAAATCCAGCTATCACCCAGATTTTCGTCACTGTCACTGTCACTTTCATAAAACACACCTTCTTTAAAACCGTTTACCGTTTTGGCAATAGGGTTATCGGCGCGATATTTTAGAAACTGTAGCGATATCATATAGAAAAAGGCTAATACATCACACTTTGCATCAAAAATACATTACAAATAGTAAAGTATTTCTAATTCAAAAGAAATCATCACAACCAAATGGAGTCATCCAAATTGATTTTTTTCTGTTGGCAAACACCGATTTAGACGCCATGCCACTCAAGGTATTGGAAGCCATGCTAAATGCTTTGATAACTGACCGTCACGCTGTCAATATTTATGAACTCCTGATTGATAGTGGTCATCAGACCACTGATCATACAACCAAGCGACTCCAGACTTAATTCCAGGCGCGTTAGCGTAGCGCTGTTGATGAACCCTTTTTGCTGCGCTTGTATCAGTTGTTGTCTCAACAGCTTAATCTCATCCTTGGCCTTGGAAAGATAACGGACAAATTCCTGCTTACCACCTCGCTCCACACCTTCAGCAACATTGGCCATGATGGCAAAACTGGCACGGCGTACGCTGTTACGGACACGATGATCACTATCAAACGCGCCACGGCTGGTGATACTGTAAACATCCCATGCCAGTTCACGCGCCATGTTCCACGTTTCTTCCTCTTCATATTTATAATCTTTCATACCCTCCCCTTTTCTTTAATTGCATGGCAAGCCGAACATACTCTTTAATTCATCATAGGAAAATTCCGGCCCTTTTTACAGCCGCACTTTCCTTCTCAGTTAGCCGAGCAAGTATTCAAATCTGTTTTTATACAGCATGACGGAGCTGATTACAGTAGTTCAAGTTCACGCAGTTCTTGTTCACTAAAGCCTGCCTTAAGGCGGGCTTCATAATGAAAGGGGCCACGCAACTGTCCAGCTAAATACTGGCTAATCAGCGCTCGAAAAGTTTGTTCCATATTCAGACCACGTTTATCACAATGATATTTAAACCAGCGTGAACCGATCGCTACATGACCCACCTCATCACGCAAAATGATTTCCAGGGCTGCCACTGATTTTAAATCACCAACATTACGTAAACGTTTCATCATCCCGGGCGTTACATCCAGACCTCGAGCCTCAAGCACCCGCGGCACCAATGCCATACGCACCATTGGATCAAAAGCAGTTTTTTTGGCCATATCCCACAAACCATTGTGGCCAGGAAAATCGCCATAGTCATAGCCCATCTCATTAAGCCGCTGGCGCAACAACTGAAAGTGATAAGCCTCTTCATCCGCTACACGCACCCAATCCGAATAATACTGATTTGGCATATCACGAAAGCGATACACTGCGTCCCAGGCAAGATTGATGGCATTAAATTCAATATGAGTGACAGCATGCAATAGTGCGGCCCGCCCTTCTTCACTACCCAAACCACGACGTGGAACATCCGCTGGCATCACCAGCTCGGGTTTGGCAGGGCGGCCTGGTTCAACAATCGATTTTGGAACTGTGTTTGAATCAAGCGAGAGTTGGCCATCACGCCAAGCCTGGGCATATTGTTGCGTCAGGCGAACTTTTTCATCCGGGTCACAAATTTCAAGACAGCAGCTCGCCGCATCAAACAAGTCCAGCAATCCCATGGTGTTAGTTTTCATTACCAAGCTGTAAACGCTGATCGATAAATTGTTCTCTAAGGGCTGATGCTACTCTTTCTACCACCGCCGACCATTGTTCACCTGGTGCCTGGCGAAATAGACGTAGTGAGGGATACCAGGGACTGTCTTCGCGCTCGAGCAACCAGCGCCAGTCTGGTCCGTTATACATTAACACCCAAGCTGGGCAACCCAGCGCACCCGCGAGATGAGCAATGGATGTGTCAACACATATAACCAAATCGAGATTCTTGATGATTGCAGCGGTATCGGAAAAATCATGTATATCACCCGCCAGGTCGGTTATTTCTATCGGAACACCTTCTTTAACCAATGATTGTGACTGACTCCACTTTTGTAGGCCGTACCAGTCTATCGTTGTTAGCTGGGCCAGCGGCGCCAGATTGTCCGGGTGCATGGAGCGGCGTTTGTCTCTAACATTCGAACCCGAACCGGCCCATACCAACCCGACTTTGATTCTGTCTTGTGGCAACTTGTCGCGCCAATATGCCTGCCGTTGTTTGTCGACATGCAGATAGGGCGCCTCGCCAGGGATAGTGTCTACGCTTGTCGTGAAAAAACGCGCCAGACTCATGATTGGCACATAATAATCAAATCCACTTTGGGCAGGGGTGTTGATATCGATGGTTTCGACACTGGCCACTCCCGGAAGACTGGCAAAGAGTTCGTATAATTCGGGTTGGCAATGAAAATGTACTGTTGCACCCATCTGTGTAAGCCTTGGAAGATAACGACTGAACTGAATAGTGTCGCCGAACCCCTGCTCGGCATAGACGAGGAGTTTCTTTCCTTGCAGCGGCTCCCCTTGCCACAATGGTCGCAAAGCGGCATAACCAAACGAGTCCCGCTGTTGCCAGTTTGAATAAATAAGCCGCCATTCGTATTCGCGCCAACCCTCTTCTAGCCGTCCAAGCCCGAGCAACAACTGTGCACGGGTGAAATGAATATCAGCTTCCTGTGGTGTTTCCCTGATCGCTGCGTCAAAGTAGCTCAGCGCATCTTGGTAACGCTCTTGCTCGGTCAACACATCCCCAATGTTGAACAGAATTGATTTTCGTTCCTGCGGCGCTAATTTTGCGAATTTCTGAAAATTTTCCAGTGCCGCGTCGTATTGTTTCTGCTCCCGCAACAAACTTCCCATTTCACGATATACCAGGGCAAAACCAGGCTGCATTTGCATGGCACGTTCTATCGGACCCTTCGCTTCCTCCAATCGACCTTGTTGACGCAATACTCTACTCAAGGCTATGTGCAATTCGGCACGTTGATCAGACAGATTCAATGCCTGCCGATACAGATGTTCCGGCTCATGTAACTTTCCCTGTCGCTCGAGAGTGACTCCCAGTTCCAAATAGGCTCTCAGATTATTGGGATTTGCGTCTAAATAAGCTCGCTGGTGTTTTTCAGCAAGTGAAAACTGCCCACGCTTTGCTGCCAAACGCCCGAGATTGGCATGGGCCTGATACTGATTGTGATTAAAGGAGAGCGCCTGCTTATAAGCCTTTTCTGCCGCCTGAAAATCGTTCAACCTCCAGTTAACATCGCCCAGCGCCAACCATGAATCAGAGTCTTCCGGAGTCAGTTCACAGGCTTTTTGATATGCTGCCCGTGCTGCCGGCAACTCATTTTTACGCAGTAATTTTTCGGCCTTTTGTTGTAACCTGGTTACTGACAATCTTCTCTGCTTAGCCATAAAGCCTGATTTCCTTGTCTTGCTTACTATTCTTTAATGCCCAGCATTATATCCATAACATTCGTTCCTGTCGGGCCAGTCTGGATCAAATCATCGCTGGCATCAAGAAAGCTTCCCGCATCGGCGTTTAACAATGCCAAGCGGGGATCAAATCCTTCACCCACGCCTAGTGCCACAGTAGCACCATCCACTATCGCCCCGGCATCATCCGTAGGTCCATCTGTGCCATCGGTAGCCGCAGCCAGAAAAACAATATGATCTTCATTCTGTAACTGGATCGCAGCCGCCAAAGCCAGTTGTTGGTTGCGCCCGCCTCGCCCTGGATTATCCGGTAGACGAACAGTAGTTTCTCCACCCCAGACATGCAAGGCCTTGGGACCAAGCAACAGATCATTTGCCAACTGTTGACCAACCAGCTCGGCATCTCCGCCAAGCAGGGCGGTATGTTCATACACGTCATAACCCAAAGCCCGAGCCTTTTGAGCCGCAGCATGTTTGGCATCAGCGAGACTAGCAACAATTTCGATCTCGATGTTTTCAAAGCAGGCATCACCACACTTGGGTGCAGCACCCCCTTTTTGCGTCAAAGACTCGACCCACTCAGGTAAATCTAAGGACTTCTCAATATACGGTAAATTTTCTGGCACCAGCAGGCCTGAACCAATAGTAGCTGGATCATCCCCTGGCACGTCGGAGATTAACAATACCTTTGCTGATCTGCCATTAAGGTATTGAGCCAACCGGCCACCTTTGATGCATGAAACGGCCTTGCGCACATGATTCATCGCGTGAATATCGAAACCACTGCCCAGCAGCCAGTCATTGAGACGATGCAAGTCGTGCAAACTAACGCCTTCAGGTAAAACCTCAACCAGGCTGGAGGCACCGCCAGAAATCAGGAACAACAACTGGGCATCTGCCGGGGCGACGTGGATAAACTTCAATAGCGCAGTGCCCGCATCAAGGCTCGTCTGTGTCGGCCAGGGATGGCCCGCCTCAAACACCTGCACATTGGCAATAAAAGAATTGCCAGATACATGGCCAGCCTTTGTGATTAGCAACGCATCCGCGATGTCACCCCCCAACACTTCATGCGCGCCGGCAAGCATCGCAGACGCCGCCTTACCGATAGCAACCACATACACACCCGTATCAACATTTCGTGCTTGTGCGAGCGCACGTTTGACGCAGTGACGGCCATTGACAGCTTCAAGCGCTGCTTCATATACCAACATCAAATGCTTGCGGAGAGAAGTCTGTGCGTCTCCCTTAGCCGATTTATTTCCTCCCTGCATCGTTTCTTCATCCTTGCTGTGTGCTGGCTTATCTCAGACTCCAAACTGCCATCGTGATTTCTCGATCCAATATGCTAAAGTCTAATTATCCCAGACATCAAGATAATATCTATGCTGTTGAATGCAAAAATCCGGGAGCTGGTAGTTTTCATCATTACCGGCATCGTTTTGTTACTGGCCTATCACTGGGTCTTCTCGCCTTACTTTCCCAGTGCCAACAACAATGTCGGGAACGACTATGCTTATTTCCTGCCGAATCTATTGGATGGCTATTACTGGTATCTTAATAACGGCCCCTTCACCATACCCTGGTTTACACCGGCCTTCTGTGGCGGCATACCCGCCTTTCCCAATCCGCAAAACCTTTTTTACTCCGTACCACAGTGGGTGAGTTTTGCCATTGATCCATTAAGTGCTGCCTATTTAGCCATGCTGACTTTTGCCGCACTGGGATTTACTGGCTTCTATTTGCTACTACGTCACTGCTTCAATACCACCCAGGCCATCGCACTGCTTGCCGCGGCATTGTTCATGTTTAACGGTTTCTTTGCCCATCGCATGTTAATCGGGCACCTGACCTTTCACTCTTTTATGCTGACTCCGGTGATAGCCCTGTTGCTGCTGCACCAAAGCAATTCAACACTGAAAACTCTATTCAAGATCAGTCTCGCGGGACTGCTATTTAGCTACATAATCTACTCCGGCTCGGTACATTTAGTTTTACCGATAATATTGATCCTGCTTTTTATCGGAATCCTGCATGGCCTGTTACACGGAAAACAAACAAGCTTCTGGATCAGACTCAGTTGTGCCGGGATATTGGGAATTGCCGTCTCCGCAGCCAAACTTTCAGCCTCACTCGCCTTTTTGAGCAATTTTGAACGCGCCGACTATAAATTACCCGGAGCAGAATCAATCTGGGGACTGCTAAAACTCAGTTTTGAAACTCTGTTTTTAAGGCCTTCTGGGCAAACCGTAGAAGATGTCATCATCAATACACAATGGAACATAGCACCGCAAGAGTTTGAATATGGCATCACCCTGATTCCACTATTCATGTTACTCATTGCCGCAATATTTTACATCCGCGCTGGCATTAATAGAGGCTTGTTTAGGCAACCCAAGACAGAGCAATGGCTTTCCCTGTGCGCCTTGCTGCTAATCCTGCTCATTCCCCTTGTGCTTAACTATTACACCCCGAGCTGGAATGAACTATTAAAAAATACGCCTATCATTCGCAGTAATATCAACCTGATCCGCTGGCTCTGTATCTACATTCCTGTGATCATACTAATTTCCGCACTGGCCCTGGATATAACTTCGGGAATCAAAAAACTTCGAATCTATTTTTCTGCGATAGGTATCATCGCTGTAGTCATAATTAACGCTAATTATGACCGTAACTATTACGCCAACCAACAATACAATCCTACTCCCATAACCGAGGCATTCAATCGCGCTCAAGCCAGCAATCAAGCTGTAGCCATTCAACAAATCACTGCCTTTAAGGATCAGACTGGCCGCATTGCGATGCCGAAGCACAGAAATGACACAATGATAAAAGGCGCCTCACAGCTGTTCTGTTATGAGGCCATGTTTGGATACAGGCTGGAAAATTTCCCCCTCAAACAGATGCGGCCCGGCCCAGTACAACAGGTCATAAACGGCACTTTTAATATCAAGAACCCGGCTTGTTATGTCTACGGCGATAGCAACAACTGTCAGCCTGGCGATCACTTCCAGCTATCACAACAGAGTCAGGCCGCGGCGTTCGCCAGCTACCAAAGTTTTGAGTTCAAACTCCCTGTCTGGCAACGGATTGCCAATGGCGTAAGCCTGGTTGTGCTGGGTGCTATCATGTTATTTTTTCTGGCATATATAATTCTGCTACTTTGGAAATCAAGAGCCCGGTGAAAACAGAAAACGATTTAATCTCCATTATTGCGCCCGTCTTTAATGAAGAGACCGTACTCGAAGCCTTTTACCAACAGCTCAGCTCAACTTTGGCCGGCATTAATGCCCGCTTTGAAATTATTTTCATTGATGACTCCAGCAACGACAACTCACTCAAGCTGCTTTACGAATTCCAACAAAGCGACCCACGCGTTGCCGTCATTGAGCTGAGCCGCAACTTTGGTAAAGAAATCGCCCTGACTGCCGGACTCGATCACAGTCATGGCGATGCCGTGATCATCATCGATACTGATCTACAAGACCCTCCCGAGCTGATCCCTGACTTCATCCGCGAGTGGAAGAACGGCTATGATGTGGTCTATGCTCAACGCACTTCACGCCGGGGTGATAGCTGGTTCAAGAAGGTGACGGCGCACCAGTTCTATCGCCTGATCAAACGCGTTTCCAATACCGACATTCCTGAAGATACCGGTGATTTCAGATTACTAAGCCGGCGTGCTGTCGACGCGATTAGTCAATTGCGCGAACGTCATCGCTTCATGAAGGGAATGTTTGCCTGGATCGGCTATCCGCAAAAAGCGATCCCCTATCAGCGCCAGCCACGCCATGCCGGTCAAACTAAATGGAACTACTGGAAACTATGGAATTTCGCCCTTGAAGGCATTACCTCATTCAGCACTGCGCCACTGCGCTTAGCGACCTACTTTGGTTTATTAGTTGCCTTTGGTGCTTTTGTGTACGGTGGCTATATCATTTACGACACACTGGTATGGGGCAACCCGGTGCCGGGTTATCCATCCTTGATGGTGGTAATTCTGTTCCTCGGCGGCATCCAGCTAATCGGCATCGGTATTATCGGCGAATATCTGGGCCGCTTGTTTTATGAATCCAAACAACGGCCATTGTATTTGATCAAATCTTATCAACCATCAGCAGATAGCGCCGCCAGGGCCGAGGCGACACGCTCAATCACCGGCGTCCACTCTCCCGGTTCGGACTGACGAAACAGCCTCATTTGCGGATACCACGGGCTATCCGTGCGATCAAGAAACCAGCGCCAATCGGCAACTGCCGGAAGCAGGTTCCATATTGGCCGCCCCAGGGCCCCGGCCAGATGCGCGGCGGCCGTATCAACACAAATCAATAAATCCAGCTCGGACAATAAGGCTGCGTTATCTGCAAACTCTGCCAGCTGCGGCCCCAGATCAAGCACCTTCACATCGGAGGGTAGTTGCGCTAATTGTGTTGCTGGCTCACCGAATTGCAGGCTATAAAAACTGACGCCTGGCACTTTGAACAATGGAAGCAATGTGTCAAGCGACATTGAGCGCCGTCTGTCATTGGGATTATCTGGATTGCCAGCCCATACCAGCCCGACTGTTATTGTGTCTGCATCTAATTGACTGCGCCAGTGCTCGCGCCGCTGATCATCGGCAAAAAGATAAGGTATGGCATTGGGTAGATGCTCGAAGTCAGTCCCGTATATACCCGGCAAACTTAACAAGGGTGTATAGCAGTCGAAATTTTCTTCAGCATAGGCAGCCTCATCACCCTGCACAATCAGGCGATCAACACCCTGAAGTGTTTGTAACACAGGCTCTAGCTTTGCTGGACATTCAAATAACAATCGACCTACCCGTTCACGAATCAATGGCAGATAGCGACAAAATTGAAAGGTATCACCCAAGCCCTGCTCTGCAATGACCAAGAGTGTCTTATCCTGAATTTCACTCCCGTCCCAACGCGGTTTATCGACAGCACAACGACCAAACTGACGCCCGGTTTCAACCGTTTGATTGCGTGACTCATAATCCTGCCAGCCCTGTTTAAACTCACCTAGCGTCAACAACAATAACGATCGATTCCAGCGCACGGCATGATTGCCAGGATCAAGCTTAAGTGCTTGTTCATAGTAGTCGCGCGCCTCTTCAAAATGACCATGTTTGTAGTAAAGAAAACCAAGACTGTTAAGCGTCGCCACTGAGCGCGGGGCTAATTCCAATGACTTTTTGTAACTAGAGAGTGATTGCTCGAAATCATCTTGGGCATGAAACAGATTACCAAGATTGGCATAGACCTCCCCAGGATTTGCCCCCAACTTTAATGCTGACTGGTAATGCTCATAGGCCTCATCATAACGTTGTTGGTCTTGAAGAATATTGGCATACAGATTTAGCAGAGCGGAATCATGCGACACCGATAGCATGGCTTGCTGAGCTGTTTGTGCCGCCTCATCCAGACGCCCTAAATTCAGATACAGGTGCGCCAATGCTTTCAAACCATCCAGCGCCTGCGGCTTTAAGTCCAGGTAACGTAAGTAATAGTTTTCCGCCTGCCGCAGATCCTGTTTTAACTCACTCAGACGCGCCAGATTAAAACTGATGGATGCCTCGTCTGGCTTAAGCTGCAATGCCTGTTTAAACGCGCGTTCCGCATCATCCAGGCGACCCAGCTGGCCTGAGTAAGCGCCGAAATTCAGCCAGGCTGTATGGTCAAGTGGATCTAGCTGACAGATTTTTGCGAACAGCTGGCAGGCGTCGGCAATGCGTCCGGCCTGTGCCAACTGCTGCGCTTTCTTTTTCTTGGACCGTGTCAGTACATCGCGCCGTGCCACCATAACCCCTATAACTTATCCAAACCTCGAGCCAAGTCTGTTTTCAGATCTTCAATATCTTCCAGGCCTACAGCAACCCGAATCAGGCTATCATTGATGCCTGAGTCAGCACGTTGCTCGGGCGTCAAGCGGCCATGGGTTGTGGTTGCCGGATGGGTGATTGTCGATTTCACATCCCCCAGATTGGCGGTGATAGAAATCATGCCTGTTGCATCGATCACCTTCCAGGCCGCCTGTTTGCCACCCACCACTTCAAACGACAATACACCACCAAACCCCTTCTGCTGTTTTGCCGCCAGCGCGTGTTGTGGGTGAGATACCAAGCCGGGATAATAAACATGTTTAATATTCGGATGATCAACCAGCCATTCAGCCAATAGTTGGGCGTTGCGGCAATGGGCTTCCATACGCAACCTCAAAGTCTCCAGGCCTTTTAAAAAGACCCAGGCATTGAACGGACTCATGGTTGGCCCCGCAGTACGCAAAAAACCATACACGTCTGCGCCTACTATATCCTCTTTACCAACCACGGCACCACCAATACAACGGCCTTGTCCGTCCAGATATTTTGTCGCCGAATGAATCACAATGTCGGCCCCCAATTCAAACGGGCGTTGCAAAGCAGGCGTGCAAAAACAGTTGTCCACCACCAACAAGCAATCATGTTGATGGGCCAAATCTGCCAGCGCCTGAATGTCGGCAACTTCTGTTAAGGGATTTGAGGGCGTTTCCAGAAACAACAGTTTAGTATTGGCCTTGATTGCCTTGGCCCAGCTATCCAGATCAGTCAAATCAACAAAGCTGGTTTCGACACCAAACTTAGTCATGTAGTTGGTCAACAAAACAGAGGTCGTACCAAATATAGCGCGCGATGAAACAATATGATCACCGCTCTGCAGCAAGGCCATAAAGGTAGAGAGAATGGCTGACATACCGGAACTGGTGGCAACACAACGCTCACCCCCCTCCAGTGCTGCCAGGCGCTGCTCAAAGGTGCGCACGGTTGGATTGGTAAAGCGGGAATAGATGTTACCCGGTTCTTCTCCGGAAAAGCGCGCCGCGGCTTCGGCAGCGCTGGCAAAGACATAACTTGACGTTGGAAAGATGGGCTCCGATTGTTCCGATTCAGCCGTGCGTTGTTGGCCCGCCCTTACCGCCAAGGTGTCAAAATTGAAGTTATCAAATTTATTGTTCATTGTTCTACTCCCAGGCCTGCAATGTTTCAGGCACAAAAAAACCCGCTCAGCATTTGCTAAAGCAGGCTTGCTTCTCTTTAGCAGTATTTTTTATGCGCCCGCAAGCTGAGCTCAAATCGGCGCTATTAACAGAAGTCGCATAGCGACTCTTTGTCCCCCTCTCCCTCTGGGAGAGGGCAGGGGTGAGGGAAAGCTTAGTGAAAGGGGCTTAACATGTCAAACCAGAATTAAGGCTGCCGATCCATCTATTATTTTGAGGCATTATGAATTTCGATAATATCGGCATTTTGGCTGTTACGCTTCG
Organism: uncultured Chromatiaceae bacterium; assembly: GCA_945787785.1. Lineage (GTDB taxonomy): Bacteria > Pseudomonadota > Gammaproteobacteria > Tenderiales > Tenderiaceae > Tenderia. The sequence continues at coordinate 9,935 of CALZIO010000035.1, read as the reverse complement.
CCTTGGCAGAATCATTGCGAATCTCTTCCAGACGGGCAAAATAGGCATCATCCACGTCACCCGTCACATAACGACCGTCAAAGACTGAGGTATCAAAATCCACCAGCTCCGGATTTCGTTTACGCACAGACTGCATCAGATCAGCGAGATCCTGATAAATCACCTTGTCAGCGCCAATGGCCTCGGCCACTTGTTCATCTGTCCGGCCATAGGCAATCAGCTCTGTCTTGGCTGGCATGTCTATGCCATAAACATTGGCGTAACGAATGGCGGGTGAGGCAGAAGCAAAGTAGACCTTCTTGGCGCCGGCATCACGCGCCATCTGGATAATCTGCTGTGATGTTGTGCCGCGCACGATGGAGTCATCCACCAGTAAAACATTTTTATCTTTAAACTCAAGGTCGATAGCGTTCAGTTTTTGCCGCACTGATTTCTTGCGTTGCTTCTGCCCTGGCATGATAAAGGTTCGGCCGATATAGCGGTTTTTAATAAAACCCTCGCGATATAAAACCCCCAATTCATTGGCCAACTGCAAGGCCGATGTCCTGCTGGTATCCGGTATCGGAATAACCACATCAATATCCCGGTCTGCCCACTCGCGCTTGATCTTCCGTGCCAGTGATTCACCCATACGCAAACGCGCCTTATACACCAGCACATCATCAATGATGGAATCCGGCCGGGCAAGATAAACATATTCAAAGATGCAGGTTGAATAGGTGGGATTTGTCGCACACTGTTTTTTATGCAGCGTGCCGTCCAGGCTGATAAAAACTGCTTCCCCCGGCTCGATATCGCCAATCAGGTCAAAACCCAGCACATCGAGTGCCACACTCTCTGAAGCAATCATATATTCAGTGCCGTTTTTAGTTTCGCGTTTGCCATACACGATTGGACGAATCCCTTGAGGATCACGAAAACCAACAATACCGTAACCGGTAATCATTGCCACCACGGCATATGCACCACGACTACGATTATGCACCGCAGTAACTGCGTGAAAGATATCATTATGATCGATTTTGAGTTTGCCCCATATTTGTAACTCATGGGCAAAGACATTGAGTAGCACTTCTGAATCAGAATCGGTATTCATATGACGCAGATCTTCTTTATAAAGATCGCGCTTCAGGTCTTCAGCATTGGTCAGATTGCCATTGTGTGCCAAAGTAATACCGTAAGGAGAATTCACATAAAAAGGCTGAGCTTCAGCAGAAGAAGAGCAACCGGCGGTCGGATAACGAACGTGGCCAACACCCATATTGCCATGCAGATTTAGCATGTGTTCAGTAGCGAATACATCACGCACCAGGCCGTTATCTTTTCTCAAATAGAGCTTGTTGTTGTCGCAAGTAACGATACCTGCGGCATCTTGCCCGCGGTGTTGCAGCACAGTCAAGCCATCATAGAGTGCCTGATTGACATTACCCTTACCAACTAACCCGATAACACCACACATTGGCTCTACCCCTTAAAACAACCCGTTACCTGTTGCGACAAATGCTTCACCTAGTTCATCCAGCGGATAGTGCATATCAAACCACTGCAACATATCCGAGAACATAGATACCATAACTGACTGCTGCCACAACGCTTCCTCTTTTATCGGAGTCAAATCAACCAACAGTAGCAACACAGCGATGACGACAACGCCTCTGGCTAACCCGAATCCTGCACCAACGACACGATCAACACTCTTTAGACCAATTGACCTGACCACCGTAGCTATTAAGCGTGATACAAAGAAACCAACAATATGCACTGCCAGAAACAAAACAATAAAACTAACTGCCAAGCGTAAGGCTTGGTCAGCAACCAAGTTGGTGAAATAGAGCTCCAGCGTTGCAGCGAAAGTGTATGCCAACCAAAATGCAGCAACCCAAACCAGCAGCGATAAAGCCTCACGCACAAAGCCACGCCAGATACCGATCGCGACAGACACAAAAATAATCCCCAATATCAAATAATCAATGCTGCTCATGTGTAAATAATGGAGTTAATTCAATCTAACGCAGCAAAAACAGGGAAAAGACAAATACGCACTCACCAACCCGAAAGCAGCAATTTTAACAGACCTGACTGCAATCCTGAACAGAGGATGCAATTATCGATATTGCATTACCAGGCCATCAAGCTTGGTCTGTTTGGCCACCTGTTTTTTCAAACTATCCGCCTTACTACGCTGCAAAACCGGCCCAACTTTAACGCGGTAGGTCAACTGACCACTTTTGCGGCCACGCTCAATAAATGCGGGGTGCCCCAGCTTCCTGAGTTTGTCACGTAATCTAAAGGCCTTGGATTCATCAGAAAAACTGGCTATTTGCACCACCCAGGCAGTTGCGCCCTCCGGAATATCAGTTTTCGTAGCGGTTTGGGGCTTTGGCTCCGCCTCGGCCACTTTTTTGGGTATTGGCGCCTGTTGCTGACTCTTTGCCGGTTCGGCTTTGTCTGTGGCTGACTGCTGAGCTGGTTGTTGAGGCGCAGCAGGCGTTTCAACAATTCGGTTTGCACTATCAATCTCAGGATCAATCCGCTCAGACCAAACCTCGAGCGGCAGGACCTCCATTTTCATGACATCCGGGGACTCGGGAATCTCCACTCCTGCCATCGGGTCACTGGCCTCCTGGGAGAAATCGAGAATTGTCGGTATCAGGATGAGCCCTAGCGCCACCAGGACAATACCACCAACCAGCCGTTGCTTATGCGCTTGATCCATCAATCTGCCTTTTGTTCAGACAATGCGAGTCCTGCATTATAATCCGCCGCCAACACCTCGGCCACGGTATAAAACGAGCCGCACACTACCACCCTGTCATTAGATCGGACAATTCCTTTGAGCGCCAGCAAGGCATCGATCACATTGGCGGATAATTCATAACTTGCCCCTGGCGCAGCCTTAGCCATTGTCGCCCCCAACTGCTCAGCCTTGGCAGCGCGGGGAATATCAACGCTAGTGAGATACCAGTGATCGATCTCTGCGCTCAACGCGGCAAACATGGCATCGATATCCTTGTCCGCCATCACGGCTGTCACAGCATACGTCTTGCCCGGCATAGGCCATGCGGCGAGATTGGCGGCCAGGGCCTGGGCTGATTGTGGATTATGCGCCACGTCGAGGATGACGGGCACATCACCGGGCAGCACTTGAAAGCGACCCGAGACACTTACATTAGTCAAACCTTCTCGAATATGGGTCTGAGATAGCGGCAGGCGATCCGACAAAAGCTCTGTCGTCATTAACACGGCCGCAGCATTATTGCGCTGAAAATCACCGCGCAAGGCTGGTTGCGGCAGTGCATCACGAATCCGACCATCCCACTGCCAACGCCATTGATCACCATGGTCCTGATAATAAAACTCTCGCCCCAATTGATACAACTGAGCACCAACGGAATCAGCGATTTGCTGCAAACACGCCGGTGGCTCAGCATCTCCACACACAACCGGCTTGTCAGCACGCATGATACCTGCCTTTTCCCGGCCAATCGTTTCACGATCGTTACCCAGCCAGTCGGCATGGTCCAGGGCAATGGGGGTGATCAGGGCCACATCGGCATCCAGCACATTCACCGCATCAAGACGGCCACCCAGGCCAACTTCCAGGATCACCACATCCAGCGCAGACTGGGCAAATATGTCAATGGCTGCCAGGGTACCAAACTCGAAATAGGTCAGCGACGTTTCGCCCCGGGCCTGATCAATTTTTTCAAAGCTATTGCACAACAACTGGTCCGAGACCGGCTCAGCATTGATTTTCACTCGTTCGTTGTAGTGCAGCAGATGCGGGGAGGTATAAGCGCCGACACGATAACCGGCCGCCTGATAGATCGCTTCCAGCATAGCCACCGATGAGCCTTTGCCATTAGTACCGGCAACGGTGATGACAGGGCAGTTGAGCTGCCCATGCCCAAGTTGCTGCAACACGGCGTGAACACGTGTCAGGCCTAAATCAATCTTGGAGGGATGGAGGCTCTCCTGCCAGGAGAGCCACTCAGCAAGTGTGTTAAATCGCATCGTTTAAATGCAGGTAAAGCAAATCAACTTGAGCATTACGACTGCAATGTTTTGTTACCCAGCATAGCCAGCAGATTGGCGAGACGATCACGCAGTTCGAGTCGGCTCACAATCATGTCAATAGCGCCATGCTCAAGCAAAAACTCACTGCGTTGAAAACCTTCCGGTAACGTCTCACGCACGGTTTGCTCGATCACACGTGGCCCGGCAAAACCGATCAAGGCATTCGGTTCCGCCACATTGACATCACCCAGCATGGCAAAACTGGCAGAAACCCCACCCATGGTGGGATCGGTCATAACCGAGATAAAGGGTATGCCCTCTTTGCTCATCTTGGCCAAGACGGCGCTGGTCTTGGCCATCTGCATCAGTGAGAACAGCGCCTCTTGCATGCGGGCGCCGCCGCTGGCAGAAAAACAGACCATTGGGATGCGTTCCTCAAGGCTGATGTTGGCTGCACGGACAAAACGCTCCCCTACCACCGAGCCCATTGATCCGCCCATAAAGCTGAACTCAAATGCCACCGCTGTCAGTGGCATACCCTTGAGTTTACCTTTCATGGCGATCAGGGCATCTGTTTCTTCCGTACTCTTCTGGGACTGCGTTAAACGGTCTTTATATTTTTTGCTGTCCTTGAATTTAAGAATATCGATCGGCTCAAGTTCGGCACCAATTTCCTCCCGGTCTGTCTCATCCAGAAACAGATCAAGACGACGTCGGGCACCGATACGGTGGTGATGACCACACTTCATGCAAACATCAGAATTGCGCTCAAGCTCGGTACGATAAAGTACAGCACTGCAACCACCACACTTGGTCCAAAGCCCTTCAGGAATCGACTTTTTGGTATTGGTCTCGGTACGAATACGGGTCGGTAAAAGCTTTTCAAACCAATTCATTGGTATCTATCTTCCTATCGCTATTGCTTATCCATGGCATTGCGCATCTCGCGCAACAAGCTAGTCACAGCTTCATTAATCTTTTCTGGCTGCTCGGCATTTTCCGCCACCCGGTTGACCACCGCACTGCCCACCACCACGGCATCAGCGACAGCCGCCACGCGCCTGGCTGTTTCTGCATCACGAATCCCAAAGCCAACACCGATGGGCAGGTCAGTATGTTTGCGAATCTGCTCCACCTTGTGCTCCACGGCAGCCACATCCAGATTGGCAGCACCGGTAACGCCCTTTAATGAAACATAATATACGAATCCACTCGCTGCGGCGCAGATTTTGGCGATACGTTCATCGATACTAGTAGGCGCAAGCAGAAAGATCGGATCGATATCCGCTTCAGCCAGAACAGCGACCAGATCACCTGCTTCTTCCGGTGGCATATCTACGGTGAGTAGCCCATCAACACCCGCTTCAGCTGCTGCCTGAGCAAAGGCTTGATAACCCATAATCTCAACCGGATTCATATACCCCATCAACACAATCGGGGTAGCGGTATCACGCTGACGAAACTCTTTCACCATGTCTAATACATCATGAAGACTGACATGGTGCGCCAAGGCGCGTTCGCATGCCTTTTGGATTACCGGACCCTCAGCCATGGGATCAGAAAACGGCACGCCCAGTTCCAGCAGATCGGCGCCCGCCTCGACCATGGCATGTAATAACGGCACGGTGACAGTGGGATTGGGGTCACCAGCGGTAACAAACGGAATCAATGCCTTGCGCTTCTGGCTTTTTAACTCAGCAAAACGTTGTGCTATCCGGCTCATACTTTAATCCCCTGCAGCCCGGCTACCGTGTGAATGTCCTTATCGCCACGACCGGAAAGATTGACGATGATGATCTTTTCCTTATCCATGGCTGGCGCCAGCTTGGCGGCATAAGCCAGGGCATGGCTCGACTCCAGCGCCGGCATGATGCCTTCGAAACGGGTTAAATCGTGAAACGCCTGCAATGCTTCAGTATCCGTCGCAGCGACGTAATTTGCACGACCGCTGTCTTTCAACCAGGCATGTTCAGGACCGACACCAGGATAGTCGAGACCAGCAGAGACCGAGTGTGTCTCAATGATCTGGCCATCGTCGTCTTCTACCAGGTAAGTGCGATTGCCATGCAAGACACCGGGGCGGCCAGCACACAGCGGTGCGGCATGACGCGGGGTATCTATACCGTCACCGCCACCTTCGACACCGTACATGGCAACGGCTTCATCATCGATAAAGGGATGGAACAGACCAATGGCGTTAGAACCACCGCCGACACATGCGATCAATGCATCGGGCAGTCGGCCTTCCGCTTCGAGAATCTGCTGTTTGGCCTCACGACCAATGATGGTCTGAAAATCACGCACCAGTTGCGGATAGGGATGAGGACCCGCCACAGTACCAATAATATAGAAGGTGTTATCGACATTGGTGACCCAGTCGCGCATCGCCTCATTGAGGGCGTCTTTCAAGGTTTTGGAGCCGGATTCAACGGCTACCACTTCCGCACCCAGCAGTTTCATGCGGTAAACATTCAGGGCCTGACGCTTAACGTCTTCCGCCCCCATGTAGACCACACACTCCAACCCAAGACGGGCGGCAACTGTGGCCGAGGCAACGCCATGCTGACCGGCACCGGTCTCAGCGATGATACGAGTCTTGCCCAGATGTTTGGCCAATAAGGCCTGGCCAATGGTGTTGTTAATCTTATGGGCGCCGGTATGATTAAGGTCTTCACGCTTCAGGTAGACCTTGGCGCCGCCAAGCAACTCGCTCCAACGCTCAGCAAAATAGAGTGGCGACGGACGACCGACATAATGGGCCAGGTCTTTATCGTATTCCGCCTGAAATGTGGCATCGTTTTTTAGCTTTTCGTACGCCGCGGTCAACTCATCCAGCGGTTCCATTAAGGTTTCCGCTACAAAGCGGCCGCCATACGGGCCAAAGTGGCCACTGGCATCAGGTAAGTTCGTTTTCGACACTTCTCACTTCTCCTATGAATGCCGCCATCTTGGCAACATCCTTCACTCCTTTAGCCGCCTCAACACCGCCACTGACATCAACAGCGTAAGGCCGCACCTGCTTAATTGCTGCACCGACATTTTCCGGCGTCAAACCACCGGCCAAGATAATCGATGCGGCCAACTCCTCTGGTACTCTGCCCCAATCAAATGATTCGCCCGTTCCACCCGGCAAGCCTGATTGATAGGTATCCAACAACAGACCACAAGCATCTCGGTAACGTTCCTGCTCAGTGGCAAGATCAATTCCGTCACGCATCCGAATTGCCTTGAGATAGGGCAGGTCAAATCGGGCACAAAACTCGGGGGATTCGTTACCGTGAAACTGGATCAAATCCAGGGGTACCTTAGCCAGTACGGCCGCCACCTCTGTTGGTACCGGGTCTACGAAAAGTCCGACCGTTGTTACAAACGGTGGCAGGCTACGCACAATGTCAGCAGCCTGTGACTCCCCAACCGCACGTGGGCTATTGGCGTAAAACACCAAACCAATTGCATCAGCACCCAGGCGGGCTGCCTGGTAAGCATCCTCCGGCCGCGTGATGCCGCAGATTTTGACCCGCGTACGCATGAATGTGTATCCGAAAATGAAGAATATTACCAGATCACCAAGGCTTACGCCTCATCACTGGCCAAGTTCAAAAAAGAAAAACTGATTAAAGCAGAGTTGCTTCAAGAATGGAAAAAAACCTTAATCTTATAATGAAGTGAATATAACCCCTTCCCTTTTAAAAGAGCTTTCTTAAAAGGCGTAGAGTTTAAAACTATTACTCCAGCAATTCTGTCAGGAGTAATTGATGGAGCTTCTGATTATTTCGTCATTTACCCAAACAACGGGCACAAGCCGGACGGAGCGTAGGGTACGAGCCCACGGATGGGCGAAGTAGACCCTGTCAGGAACATAGAGTCGAGATCCGGAATCCAGTGTTTCAAATTCAATGCCTTAGTAGATTCCGGCCCTTGTGCCCTTTGGGTATGCGCCGGAATGACGATGTTCGAATGAATCAGAGGCTCCTGATTATTTGCTTTCTTGATCCTCAGCCGCTTTTTCCATCCATTTTTCATAGCAGTCAAGGCCACAATAATGGGCAACATACTCCGTCGCTTCTGCACTTTTGGCTTCTGACAACGGAATCTCTTTCAGGCACACCTTACATTGCACGTGCTCGTCGTCATGCTGATGGCCATCGTTCATTTGACACCTCCTACTTCAGTTACGAGAAGACTTGAATTTACAGTCATCCCTAAGAATAACTGTAGTACGTATCTGTTTATTTTGCTGAACTATTCATAACCCAAAATGAAAGAAGGCCACCGTAAAGTGTGGCCTTCTTTGCGAGGGCTCCTGCACCCCCATCAGGAGGGGAGGGGGAGAGGAGGAGGACAGGAACCCTTTTAGCGCAAACCTGTTTTGTTACAATCCATTCTTTCGTCACAAACTATAAATATCGGCTCCTAAACCTCCTTCCAGCGACTGCAAAACAAAAGACCTTACAAACTATATGTCTACAGTTTATACGTGTTTTATAGAATTGCAAGGTATTTTTTTATAAGGAATTATGGTGTTCCTGGCCCCACTTATAAGAATTCACGGCTTGCGCAACAATTCAGAATGCAGCACTACCCTCTGTCCGCACCAGGAGAACCATCGGGAGGATAGTCAAGAGTGCCTTGAATCTGCTTCAGATATTCGTCATCGAACTCCGGAAACGGTAAGGTCTGCGCAGAAGCCCACTCGCGCACCTGCTTCTCAGCAGCCTGCTGGCGCTCATCGTCAAGCCCACCATCGCGGGTGTGATACAGGGTGCGTGACGGGAACGCAAAGCCCGTGCCTGCCTGATCTATGATCTTTATCATACGCAGCAGCAGATCCTCCTGGATAGCGAGGAACTCATTGTAATCTGCGGTTCTGATATAGACGCGAATGGCCACATTCAATGCGTAATCTTCAAAACCGGTGAAACGTACCCGAACTGGATCTTTCGCATTGCGGATAGTCATTGGATGCGCGTGCAACAGCTGTTTGAGTTCCGCCAATGTATAGCGCAGCTGGTCATCAGATGTCTCATAACGCAATCCAAGTTCGGTGGATACGTGTCAGGCATAGGTTATCAGTTTCGGCTATCACCCTAAACAGACTCTCAATGAATTTAGCTCTACATAGATTTACCATAAAATCTGACAATAAACATCCCCGCCGCAAGCGGACGGGGTATTTTCCGTGCTGCCCCTAAAATAGAGCCAATTGATGGTCGCTATGTAACTTCTGGTACTCTTTTCCCTGATTCTTCACATAGTTTCCTATCATTGACTCATCGCCGTGTTTTCCTACAGTGCTGCCAAAATATCCATCCGTCCAAAACTCTCCGCCCCACAGCTGTTTCTTTACATGCGGACAGCGACGAAATATCTCCCGGGCTGTCAAACTCTTAATCATCGTCACAAGCTTAGTAACGCTATAAGTTGGCACCGACTGAATCAAAAAATGAACGTGATCTTCGTCTGTTCCAATTTCCAAGAACTTTATTTGGTATCGCGCCTCTATATCCAGGCACACATCCTTAAGCTCGACTTCCACTTTGCCATCAAATACTACTCTTCTATATTTCGCCGGAAATACAAGATGGTACAACAGCACCGTGACATTATGACTCTTATGAATATACTCACTCATCTTGCCATACTACGCCGCAAGCGGCGGGGAATATAACCCTCAGAGATTCAACTAAAAATAATACCCAGGAATCAATTCACCTTAGCAGCTATTTAAATCATCATGGTAAGCCATTGATGATTTCGAATAGATATTCATCGATCTTATACAAACTGTATTCGCTGTTTATAACTCAAGTTTCGGAGTTCAAAATGGACAAAATCAGTGTCGACCACCGCATCACTCATACTCCAATTGCATAGTAAATGAATCCAGCTGAAGGCTACGGATAAAAAACTCATGGACG
>CALZIO010000034.1 GCA_945787785.1 uncultured Chromatiaceae bacterium | reverse complement strand
GGGATAAACAGGCCGCCGTTTTTGACAAATGGCATATAGGCCGCATACAGGGCACCTTTGTCCTTGATGGTAAGCGACAAAATTCCCTGTCGAGTCGGCGCGGACGCGGACGATTTGTTTTCTTCTTCAGCCATTGGCTTAGTTATCGTATCTAACCCGTTTTATCTTTAAGCAATTTTTCTGTTTTTTGCACAAAATGTATTTTGCCACTGAATCAGCACAGACTCCATAATCAAGGCCGGGTTGAGATTACGCTCATGCTCCTGTAAGGCCTGCCTGATACGGTCTTGCAACTGGAATAATCCAGTTAACGATACCTGATTCGCCAACTTTAGCAAACGGTCATGGAGATCCGGGTTTGCCGTATGTGGCGCTTGCTGGCCAGTGCTTTTCAGGCGGATCATATCCACTGTCCATGAATAGAGGCTGTTTAAGCTCAAAATTAGCCCCACTTTATTGCAACGGGCTGCCAGCGTGACTGGATCAAACTTCCGGGTGGACAGCTGCTCCAGGTCTGCCAACAAGGTTTGGCGTTGCTCAAGCGCGCCTTCTTGTGCCAATTGCAAGGCTTTGAGTGGTGCATTGTCGGCCTGGGCCAATAGTAAATCGATGTCTGCGTTATTTGGCAGCTGTTGTACTAGCCATTCTCGTCCAGCTACAGCGTCAGCGCTGCCAAAGCGGATTTCCTGACAACGAGAGCGGATTGTGGCAGGTAGTTGTGCCGGTTGATGGGTCACCAGCAGCAAGAGGGTCTCTGCTGAGGGTTCTTCCAGGGTTTTTAATAGACTATTGCTGGCATTGATATTCATCGTTTCAGCCGGACTGATAATCACTACTTTATATCCGGAATATTGGGATTTCAGAATTACGAACTGGCCAAGCTGGCGAATCTGGTCCACGGAGATAGCCTTTTTGCCCTCTAATGGCATGACTAGGCTGATATCCGGATGATTTCCTGCTTGATACAACTGGCAGTAACGGCATTCACCACACGGCAGAGTATTGTTATCAGGAGATTCGCACAGCAGGCTTTGTGCGAACAGGCGCGCAAAAATCTCTTTTCCCAGCCCCTGCGGTCCAGTCAATAATAAGGCATGTGGCAAGCGGTTTTGCGCCCGGCTGGCCTGGAGTAGTTGCCACTGAGTTTGTTGCCAGGGTAAAAGCTCAGACATGATTATTTTATTAACCGGTTGACGACTTCACTGAGTTGTATATTAACCTGTTCCAGCGGCTGAGATGCATCCACCACGCAATATCGCTGAGGATTCTGACTAGCCATGTCCAGATAGGCTTGACGTACTTTGACGAAGAACGCCTGTTTTTCGCGTTCGAACCGATCAGCCTCCTGCTCTCGACGTGCAGCACGCGCCATTCCGACGTCGACCGGGGCATCCAGTAACAGTGTGGCATCGGGGCGCAAATCGCCTTGTGTCCACTGCTCAAGCTGGGCAATTCGCTCGTAAGCGATGCCACGTCCCCCACCCTGGTAGGCATATGTGGCGTCAGTGAAGCGGTCGCATAACACCCACTGACCTTGTGTTAACGCTGGCTTGATCACCTCGGCTAGATGTTGGGCGCGGGCGGCAAACATCAGCAGCAGTTCCGTATCCTCAACCATGCTCTGGTTATCTTTATCAAGCAGCAGGCCGCGTATCTTTTCACCCAGTTCGGTGCCGCCCGGTTCGCGTGTTAACACCACCTTGATGCCGGCTGCAAGCAAAGATTGATGCACGTATTCCATGTTAGTGGATTTGCCTACCCCTTCAATCCCTTCCATGGTAATAAACAAGCCTTGGTTCATGTCTCTACTCTTTCATCAGCGATTAAGTTGATATTTTCGCACTGCATTGATGTGTTCTTCCAGTGTACTGGAGAAATAGTGGCTGCCATCACCTTTGGCGACAAAATAGAGGCTATTGCCCTCTGCCGGATGCAGTGCTGCATGGATTGCCTCCGCACTTGGCAAAGCAATTGGGGTTGGTGTCAAACCATGGCGGGTATAGGTGTTATAGGGGGTGTCGCGTCTTAGATCCTTGCGTCGGATATTGCCGTCGTAGTTTTCACCCATACCATAAATCACTGTAGGGTCGGTCTGCAGGCGCATTTTCTTCTGCAAGCGGCGGACAAATACACCGGCTATCTCGCTGCGTTCAGCTGGCACGGCAGTCTCTTTTTCTATGATAGAGGCCATGATCAAGGCTTCGTAAGCATCATTGTATGGTAACCCCTGTTCGCGTTGATCCCATTCCTGCTGCAGTATTTTCTCCATAGCAGTATAAGCACGTTTGAGAAAATCTAGATCACTCAACCCGGCAGGGAAATGATAAGTTTCTGGTAAGAAACGACCTTCTGGGTGTTCATCCGGCCGCCCTAACTTTGCCATGATCTGTTCTGGTGTTAGATCCTTGAGTGTATGTTGCAATTTATCATTTGCAAACAAGGCTTGCAGCATCTGCTTAAATGTCCAGCCCTCCACCACGGTCAAGCTATATTGCACAACCTCGCCACTGACAATTTTGTCGAGTAGCTGCAATGGCTTCATGCCTGGTTCAAGCAGAAATTCACCTGCTTTTAACTGCGAAGCTTGGCCATACCAACGCCCGAGAATGATCAAATACTGCGAATGACCAATTACACCATCTGCTTGTAGTTGATGGGCAATATTTCCAAGACTAGAACCGGGTTCAACGGTGAAAATCTGTTCTTCAGTAAGATTGATTGGGTTTCTTTTAAAGCTAAACAGCTCTGACACAAACCAGCCAACGGCCAGGCAGATAACGATGAGCGCAACAGCAACGATTCTAAACAGTAAACTAGATAGCTTCATGTGACTCATCAGTTATTCGATCTGCATTGACTGCAGCAATAATCTTCTGTGTAATTGGCCCGACTGGATAATGTTGTTGTTCAAGCTGGCGTACCGGCCAGATGCCAATTAACGAATTACTGATAAATAGTTCGTCTGCGTTATTGATGTCAGCCGGAAGATAATATCCGATTTCCAGTGGTATATGATTTTTGTGGGCTATCTCCTGAATCACGTCCCGCATAATGCCAGCCACCCCGGAATTTGACAAATCAGGTGTCAAAAGCGTGCCATCTTTAACAAAAAACAGATTGCTCATGGTGCCTTCGATCACATAATCATTGCTATCCAGCATTAAACCTTCGCTTATGGTTTCGTCATTCCATTCGCTACGTGCCAGCACTTGTTCAAGCCGATTCAGGTGTTTGATACCTGCCAGCGAAACATTTATGCCAAGCCTGTTCCTACAATATCTGAGTATTACACCTTCTTTTTGATTTATGTTGGGATAGTCTGGCCAGTCATAGAGCGCATGCACTCGGCTTGGATTTGTTTGTGCAAGCTCAGGAGCACGATAACCACGGCCACCTTGTCCACGCGTGATAATTATCTTTAACACTGCGATTGTTTGCCCCGAAATTAGCTGGCGAGCCTCCGCTAGCAATCGCTGCGGATCTGGGGTTGGTATATTCAAGCGCTGGCAACCATCGTGTAAGCGTTGCATATGTCGCTGCCAGAATTCGAGTTGTTGATTACGCACGGCTATGGTTTCGAACAGACCATCACCATACATCAATCCGCGATCTTCCAGGCTTAGTGTTTCTGCCACTTCACCATTAAGCAGGAACATGGTTACCTATCCCCAGGGCTTTCAATAGCCCCAATGCCTTTGCACGCGTCTCATGCAGCTCGTTTTCTGGTATCGAGTCGTTGACTATACCTGCTCCCGTGCGAAAACTGAGTTTATCGCCGTCCAGCAACATCGTTCTGATCAGAATATTTAGATCCATGCGACCACAATGACTGAGATAGCCGACTGATCCTGTGTAGGGTCCACGTGTAGTCTTTTCTAGCTCCTGAATAATATCCATACAACGTACTTTAGGACAACCGGTGATGGTGCCACCAGGATACACTGCACGAATTACATCTATTGGTGTGATGTCAGCACGTAACCGGCCACTTACATTAGATACAATGTGATGTACATGGGCGTATGATTCAAGCACCATCAACTCATCCACCTCTACTGATCCTGGTTGACAGACTCGGCCCAGGTCATTGCGTTCAAGATCAATCAACATGACATGCTCGGCCCGTTCTTTTGGGTGGGCAAGCAAGGTTTCTGAATAGACCTTATCGGCAATTTGGTCAGCACTGCGCGGCCGTGTCCCTGCAATCGGGCGAGTACTTACTTGCCGCCCTGCGATTTTTACTAGGCGCTCAGGCGAGGAGCTGATAATCGCTTTGCCCTGGTAATTGACCAGCGCGGCAAATGGTGCAGGATTATTTAAGCGTAATGATCGATACAGCTGAACCGGGGTAGTATCTGACAATTCCATTTGCCAGGTCCGGGACAGATTAACTTGAAATACATCGCCTTCATGAATGTATTCTCGAATTCTATTGACACCGTCGATGAAGGCCTGTGAATCATCTTCGATTATCGAGTTTATTTGTGGTTTCGCCTCTGGCGGATCGTTGGTTGTTAGTTTGGCAATGTCAGACTCGATTTGTGGTAACAAATCTTCCTGCTCTGGCTCACAGACAATATAACTACAGGCCAAATGATGGTCACGAATAATTGCTGCTGGGATACGTGTTGCAAATGCGGTCGGCAGTGAATCTGAGTTGACTGGTAATTGCAGTGTCGGTTCAATCTCATTGGCAAGTTCATAACCAAGATAGACGAACCAGCCTCCACTAAAAGGCAGGTCAGATTGTTGAGTATTTATTTTGTTTGATTGCCAGCAATGCGCCAGCTGTATCAGGAAGTCGGATCGGTCAGACTCAAGTGTTTGGCCCGGAAACGCAAACAGAATGTCATAACGTGAATGTGCATTACCATGAACTACACTTTCAAGCAGATAGGGATATCGTTCAGGCGCAAATTGATGTAGCTGCAGCAAATCAAAATAACACTCCAGCTTACGTGTATAGCGTGATTGATCATTCATGGCCTTACACCCCTCTTAGCGAAGGATATAAGATCCATAGTGAGATTAGATCTTGGAAAAAAGCAGGCTACCGTTAGTGCCACCGAATCCAAATGAGTTAGACAGTGCAGTATCAATCTTCATCTGACGTGCCTCATTCGGCACGTAATCAAGATCACACTCTGGATCAGGCGTGATGCAATTGATCGTTGGTGGAGCAACCTGGTCGCGGATTGCCAGTGTAGTAAAGATTGCTTCGATACCACCAGCAGCACCTAGTAAATGGCCTGTCATGGACTTGGTAGAACTCATGGCAAGCTTGTTAGCATAATCACCGAACAGAGCTTTGGCGGCCATTGTTTCGGCTTTGTCGCCCGCGGGAGTGGAAGTACCGTGAGCGTTGATGTAATCGACCTGATCAGGATTGATACCGGCGTCTTTCAAGGTCAACTCCATACACTTTCGAGCACCTTCCCCACCCTCACTGGGCATGGTCATATGGTAGGCATCGCCATTCATGCCAAAGCCTGTTATTTCTGCATAAATTGGGGCACCACGACGTTTTGCGTGTTCATATTCCTCTATGACAACCACACCAGCACCATCGCTGAGCACAAAACCGTCACGGTCAAGATCCCAAGGGCGGCTAGCAGTTTCAGGGTCATCATTACGGGTCGACAGCGCACGTGCTGCGGCAAACCCACCGAGTCCAGTCGGTGATGTCGCCATTTCAGCACCACCCGCAACCATTACGTCAGCATCGCCTCGTTCAATGATTTGAGAGGCAACACCGATGTTGTGTGTTGCCGTGGTGCATGCCGAGACAATGGCCATATTGGGCCCTTTCATGCCGTACATGATTGAAAGGTTGCCCGAGATCATATTGATAATATTACTAGGCACAAAGAAAGGTGAAATCTTGCGTGGACCCGATTTCAAATAAGCATTATGACCTTTTTCAATGCCTAGTAATCCACCAATACCAGAACCAACCATCACGCCGATACGATCAGCATTTTCTTCTGTTACTTCAATACCGGAATCTTCAATTGCTTCTTTAGAGGCCGCAATGCCGTAGTGGATAAACGGATCCATCTTACGGGCATCTTTGGCTGACATGTAATTGGTTACTTCAAATCCGCGTACTGAACCACCAAAGCGAACTGAGAAATCAGAAACATCAATATGTGTAATAGGGGCTATACCACTTTTGCCAGCGAGAATGTTCTCCCAAGACTCTTTTACGGTTAAGCCTACTGGGCCTACCATGCCCATACCAGTCACAACAATGCGACGTTCTTTACTCACGCTCTTAATCCTCTGAATTTCCCAGAATGAAAATCACACTTCCCTTTGTTAAGGAAGTAAAAACAAAGGCCGCTAGCTACGCTGAATTCTAGTGAAGAAATGCGAGCCTGCGGCCTTGATTGGGATGTAATACTAGCTCTGGTTGGAATTGATGTAATCAATGGCTTGCTGAACAGTCGTAATCTTTTCAGCTTCTTCATCCGGAATTTCACATTCAAATTCTTCTTCAAGCGCCATAACCAATTCAACGGTATCGAGGGAATCTGCGCCAAGATCATCGACGAAAGAAGCCTCAGTTGTTACTTCGCCCTCTTTAACTCCAAGTTGTTCAACGACAATCTTTTTGACGCGTTCTTCGATAGTGCTCATGATAAATTCTTCCTCCAAAAGATATTTTTTAGCAGACCTAGCTGCGGTCGGTATTTTATCCCGAATACCGCAACTTGCAAGCAAGATCGCGGCAAATGATACAGGAAATTTGAATAAAAATGTTAACCATTAATCCTTACTAATATTGTCAGGGCAAATGTTTTGATTAACCCATGTACATTCCGCCATTGACATCAAGTGTGAACCCGGTGATATAGGCGGCACCCGGAGACGCTAGAAAGCTTACTGCAGCAGCAATTTCTTCTGGTTTACCCAGGCGGTTTAGTGGGATCTGTTTCAATAAAGCTTGTTTCTGCTCTTCCGGTAAGCCCTTGGTCATATCAGTATCAATGAAGCCTGGTGCAACGGCATTTACCGTAATACCACGAGATGCGACTTCGCGGGCCATTGATTTAGTGAAGCCAAAAACACCTGCTTTGGCTGCAGAGTAGTTGGTTTGGCCGGCATTCCCAGTTTCACCTACCACAGAAGCGATATTGACAATGCGCCCTTGTCTGGCCTTCATCATGCCTCGCAGGCATGCTTTGCTCATTCGATAGACCGAGCCGAGATTGGTATCCATAATGGCATTCCACTCATCATCTTTCATGCGCATCAAGAGGTTGTCGCGGGTGATTCCGGCATTGTTTACCAAAATTGTGGGGGCGCCAAAATCTTTACCGATCTTATCCATCAAAGCGTCGATAGATTCTTGGGATGTGACATTAAGCGCCATCCCAGAACCTTTAATATCGTTTTCATTCATGTAGTTAGTAATTGATTCTGCACCACTTTCTGAGGTGGCGGTACCGATCACAAGCGCACCTTGTTTACCTAGCTCAAGTGCGATGGCCTTACCTATACCACGGCTGGCGCCAGTAATAAGCGCAATTTGATTTTCCAGAGTCATAGCATCCTCCCCTATTGTTTTTATGCTGAGTGCGCCTCAAGCGCGGTTGCTAATGATTTGCCATCAAATACCGGTAAAGCAGACATACTGCGATCTATACGCTTATTGAGCCCAGCAAGCACTTTGCCTGGACCACTCTCAACCAATGAGGTCACCCCTGCTTGTGATAAAGCCTGAATTGTTTCAACCCAGCGCACTGGGCTATAAAGTTGTTTTGCCAGCACATCACGAATTGCCTCTGCCGATTCATGGGAGGCAACATCCACATTATGGATTATTCTTATTTTAGGTGTACGGATTTCAACATCAGCCAGTGATTGCGCCAATTGATCTGCTGCATCTTTCATCAGGCTGCAATGTGAGGGCACACTCACAGGTAAGATTAAGGCGCGCTTGGCACCTGCTTCTTTCGCAATCTCCACTGCTCGTTCAACGGCAGCCTTGCTACCCGCCACAACAACCTGACCAGGTGCATTGAAATTTACCGCCTGGACAATCTCGCCTTGGGCGGCTTGATCACAGGTTTTGATGACTTCTTCGTCAGCCAATCCCAGAATCGCTGCCATTGCGCCCTCACCTTGGGGTACGGCTGCCTGCATCAATTGTCCGCGTTTCTGTACTAACTTAATTGCAGTAACAAAATCGATAGCATCAGAGGCTACCAGTGCAGTGTATTCGCCTAAACTATGCCCTGCCATACTTGCTGGCGATGCACCACCCGCTGCCTGCCAAACGCGCCAGGTTGCAATACCGGCTGCCAACATTGCGGGCTGGGTTTTGTCGGTCTGGTTCAATTCACTCTCTGGGCCATCCTGTACCAGGTTCCACAGATCGTAACCAAGTGCCTCACTTGCCTCAGCAAAAGTCTCTTTTATCTGTGACCACTCGCCTGCCAGTTCCGCCAACATACCGACTGACTGAGAACCTTGCCCTGGAAAAATGATAGCAAAAGACATGAATTTACCTTAAAAGTTATCCTTAACTTATTATTATTTCAGTACCTAAGAAGAACTGATCCCCAGGTGAAGCCTCCGCCGAAAGCCTCGAGTAAGAGTGTATCACCACGCTTTATACGACCATCCCGCACCGCCACATCCAGAGCCAGAGGTACTGAAGCAGCAGAGGTATTGCCATGTTCGTCGACAGTCACAACGACTCGCTCCATTGGCATGTCCAGTTTTTTCGCTGTTGCGTTAATGATACGGATATTCGCCTGATGGGGTACCAACCAGTCGATATCACTTTTTTTCATATTATTGGCTTCGAGTGTTTCATCGACAATTCGGCCCAAGGTGCGCACCGCCATTTTAAAGACCTCGTTGCCCTGCATCTCCATGTAGGCCCGGCCTTGTTTTACTAGTTCATAGTTCAGAGAAATACCAGTCGGTACGTGCAGCAACTCGTCATAATTGCCATCAGCATGGAGATGGGTGGACAGTATTCCAGGCACATCGCTGGCCTCAAGCACAACAGCACCCGCACCATCACCAAAAAGTACGCAGGTTGTCCGGTCTTCCCAGTTAGTTATGCGAGAAAGCGTTTCAGCACCAACAACCAATGCTTTTGTTGCACATCCTGTACGAATAAATTTATCCGCCACTGTCATTGCATAAATAAAGCCGGAACATACCGCCTGAACGTCAAATGCAGCTGGACCATGGATGCCGAGCCGTTTTTGCAATAAGCAAGCAGTACTTGGAAATATTTTATCTGCCGTGGTTGTGGCAACAACGATCAGGTCTATCTCAGAGGCGCTAACACCAGCTGATTCGAGTGCCAGAAGTGCTGCCTTTTCTGCCAGGTCACAGGTGGTTTCACCTTCAGAAACGATGTGACGTTTGCTGATACCGGTGCGGTCTTTGATCCATTGATCAGAGGTTTCTACCATCTTTTCCAGATCGTGGTTGCTCAATACCTTTTCGGGTAAGAAGCTACCGGTTCCGGATATCCTAGAATATGTCACTCTACTCCACCTGTTGTTCCGTCAAAAGGCTTTCCAATTGTTGGTTAATCTTTTCAGGTACTGACTTGTTAACTTCTAAGACAGCTTCTTTTATCGCATTAGAAAAAGCAAATATATCGGCACCGCCATGACTCTTGACCACAATACCATTCAATCCAACCAAGCTGGCACCGTTATAGCGGCGCGGGTCTATTTTTTCTTTCAGGGCTTTCAAAACTGGCATGGCGATCACTGCCGCAAGCTTCGAAAATATATTGCGTGAAAAATTTTGTTTCATGAAGTGGGCGATCATTTTGGCCACACCTTCTGTGGTTTTGAGTGCGACATTACCTACAAAACCATCACAGACAACGACATCAACGTTGCCTTTGAAAATATCATCACCCTCTACATAGCCAATGTAGTTAATATCCTTTTGTGCCAGTATGCGGGCAGCCTCTTTAACAACTTCGTTACCCTTGATTTCTTCCTCACCAATATTGAGCAAACCTACTTTTGGATTAGGAATATTATCAACCGCCTGGGTCAAGACTGATCCCATTACGGCAAACTGAAATAGAACATCAGCACTGGAATCAACATTGGCACCCAAATCTAGCATATGTGCGTGCCCTGTCATGGTGGGTAAGGCACTAATGATAGCAGGTCGGTCGATACCCGGTAGAGTCTTTAAAACAAATCGCGCGATTGCCATCAGAGCGCCTGTATTACCAGCGCTGACACAGGCTGAAGCAGTTCCATCCTGCACAAGATTGATCGCAACCCGCATGGAGGAATCTTTTTTTGAGCGCATTGCAGAGGATGGGGCTTCATCCATTGCAACTACTTGGGAAGCGTGTTTGATCTGTAACCGGGGACCTATCTCAGCGCCGTGATTTTTCAAAGCATCTTGTAGAACCTGCTGATCCCCTACAAGGATCAGATCCAGATCATTGAGTTCCTTTATAATGCTAAGGGCGGCGGGCACAACCACGCTTGGGCCGTGGTCGCCGCCCATAGCATCAAGGGAGATTGTGACACTCAAGGTTTATTCGCTTTTATCAGCAATTACCTTGCGTCCACGGTAATAACCATCTGCAGAAACGTGATGGCGGCGATGTACTTCACCTGAGGTTGCGTCAATTGATAGCGCTTCACCAGTCAGAGCGTCATGTGAACGACGCATTCCGCGTCTTGAAGGACTCTTTTTGTTTTGTTGAACAGCCATTACTTAAACTCCTATCTTTTCTATTTCGATGCCTAATAAATCACTTATCAAGTTTTAAATCCGACAGCACTGCAAACGGATTCGGTTTCTTTTCCGTTTGCTCAATTTGTTCAGCTTCTATGTGAAGCTGCTCAATGATTGGCTCACACCCCTGTTCTTCATGCATAGCGACTATGGGTAATGCAAGTATCAACTCGTCTTCCACAATATCAGCCAACGCGACAGTCTCATCACTAATCACCAAAGGCTCGTAACCCTGGGGCAATTTGCCGGTCTGGTCATCATTCGATACAAACCCCAATGACACAACCGACTCAATCAAGTGCGACATTGGGTTCATACAACGCTGACAGGTCAACTGGACAGTTGCGCTCATATGGCCCCGGGCGAAATGAGTGCCCTGTTCATCAACACCAAACTGCAAATCAACATTGATTTCACCATTGGTATCAATTAGCTCTTCTGCCAATCGTTCCATACCACTCATCTCAATCGCACCCTGTAATCTCTGAGCCTGCCGGGCCAGCTTAAAGGGGGCTATTTGTAGGGGGAGCCGCTGGGATGACATAGGCGCGAAATAATATAGGCTAAGCCCCTTTCTGTCAAAGAAAATTCTTATTTTTCACTCTGTTACCACAATTACATCTTGACTTGAGAGTGGCTTTCTCGTAGAAATCTGTAATAGATCTTTTTGTTGTCATCGAAGGATTTATTAGCACTAACTGATATGCCTATTTGGTCGTACATCAATACACAAATAAATTTAGCAAACAAATCAATATGATAAAAAAGATACTCATAGCTAACCGAGGGGAAATCGCAGTCCGGATTGTACGCGCCTGTGCGGAAATGGGTATTAAGTCGGTGGCAATTTACACTGATGCAGACCGACACTCGTTATACGTCAAAAAGGCGGATGAGGCTTATAGTCTCGGCCCTGATACCGTCGCCGGTTATCTAAATGCCCATCGTATTGTGAATCTGGCTGTGGCCGCTGGTTGTGACGCCCTCCACCCTGGTTATGGATTTCTTTCCGAGAACCCGCAATTGGCAGCTATCTGCCAGCGCCGCGGCATCAAATTTATCGGACCCTCTGCTGAGGTAATTCAGAGCATGGGGAATAAAATTGAAGCCCGCACAACAATGATCAATGCTGGCATCCCTGTCACTCCTGGAAGCGAAGGCAACGTGGAATCGCTTGATGCCGCGGTAGAATGCGCCCATGGTATCGGCTACCCCATTATGCTCAAAGCAACCTCCGGCGGCGGTGGTCGTGGTATACGGCGCTGTGAGAATGAGGATGATTTAAGACGCAACTATGACCGCGTTATCTCTGAAGCAACCAAGGCCTTCGGCAGCGCAGAAGTCTTTATCGAAAAATGTATCGTCAATCCCCGCCACATCGAGGTCCAGATACTGGCCGACAGTCACGGCAATGTCATACACCTGTATGAACGTGATTGTTCTATTCAACGGCGTCACCAAAAGCTGGTGGAGATTGCCCCTTCACCGCAACTAACAGAAAAACAGCGTACTTATATCGGCGATCTTGCTGTGCGTGCTGCCAAAGCAGTTGGTTATGAGAATGCTGGCACGGTAGAATTTTTGCTTACCCAGAATGACGAATTCTATTTCATGGAAATGAACACCCGGCTGCAGGTTGAGCACCCCGTAAGCGAGCAAATTACCGGCATTGATATCGTTCAGGAACAGATCCGCATCGCCTCGGGTTTGAAACTGCGTTACAAACAGGAAGAAGTTCAGATGCGTGGTTTTGCCATGGAATTTCGCATTAACGCTGAAGATCCCAAGAATGATTTTTTACCCAGTTTCGGCCGCATAACCCGTTATTTTGCACCAGGTGGGCCTGGGGTAAGAACCGATGCGGCTATTTACAGTGGTTATGAGATTCCGCCCTACTATGATTCACTCTGTGCCAAACTCACCGTTTGGGCATTGACCTGGGATGATTTGCTCGACCGGGCCGAACGGGCCCTGAATGACATGGGTGTGTATGGTGTCAAAACCACAATCCCCTACCATATTGAAATCGTCAAATCGCAGGAATTCCAGAATGGCAGCTTCGACACCAGTTTTGTTGAAAATCATCCCGAGCTGACTGAATATTCTGTAAAACGGGTGCCAAGGGAATTGGCCGCCGCCATCGGCGTGGCAATTGCTGCACACCTGGGTCGCTAAATAAAAGCTTACAAAAGGCATCGAAGAGCTTATGGATAAAGTACATATTACTGACACCGTTTTACGTGATGGACATCAATCACTCATCGCAACACGTATGCGCACTGAAGATATGCTACCCATCTGCGACAAACTGGACAAGGTCGGTTATTGGTCGCTTGAAGTTTGGGGTGGAGCAACCTTTGATTCATGCATTCGCTTCCTCAAGGAAGACCCCTGGGAACGCCTGCGAAAGCTTAAAGAGGCTTTACCGAATACGCCCCTGCAAATGTTATTACGCGGTCAAAATCTACTCGGCTACCGTCATTATTCAGATGATGTCGTCAAAGCGTTTGTTGAACGTGCTGCAGAAAACGGTATTGATGTCTTTCGTATCTTTGATGCACTGAATGACACCCGCAATTTACGTGTCTCAATTGAGTCTGTAAAAGCGGCAGGTAAACACGCTCAAGGCACCATCAGCTACACGACCAGTCCTGTACATAGCATCCCTCAGTTTGTTGTCATAGCTAAAGAACTAGAAGCCATGGGATGTGACAGTATTGCGATCAAGGATATGGCTGGTCTGCTGACGCCGATGGTAACCGCTGATCTAGTTGATGCACTGATAAAGGCAGTGAAGCTACCCATTCATTTGCATTCCCATGCCACAGCAGGCCTGGCGTCCATGTGTCAGCTCAAAGCCATTGAACACGGTTGCCGCCATATCGATACTGCTATCTCTACCTTCTCAGGAGGCACCAGCCACCCGGCCACTGAAAGCATGGTCGCAGCACTGAGAGACACGCCCTACGATACCGGCTTGGATCTTGAACTGCTTCAGGAGATAGGGTTTTACTTCTTTGGCGTACGGAAAAAATATGCCCGTTTTGAAAGTGATTTCACAGGGGTCGATACTCGGGTACAGGTCAATCAGATTCCAGGAGGTATGATCTCCAATCTTGCCAATCAGCTAAAAGAGCAAGGCGCTCTGGAACGTATGAATGAGGTGCTTGAAGAAGTACCTCGGGTACGTGAAAACCTGGGCTACCCGCCACTTGTTACCCCCACTTCGCAGATTGTTGGAACCCAGGCGGTGCTGAATATACTCTCAGGCGCTTGCTATCAAAATATCAGCAATGAAGTGAAATATTATCTTCAGGGAAGATACGGTAAGGCTCCAGGTAAAGTTAACAACATTGTCCGTCAGATGGCTATAGGAAATGAAGACGTGATTGATTGTCGCCCTGCCGATCTGCTTCAGCCGGAAATGGATAATCTCCGCGAAGAAATTGGCGATATTGCCGCCAGCGAAGAAGACGTATTGACCTATGCCATGTTTCCAGATGTAGGCCGTACTTTCCTTGTAGATCGAGCCGCTGGAACTTTGGTACCAGAACCACTTGAAGCCGTTGGTCAAAATGAAACAAGTGGAGCGACACCCGTTGAGTTCAATGTCACGATGCATGGTGAGACTTATAACATCAAGGTGACGGGGACAGGTCACAAAGCTGACAACAGACGCCCTTTTTATGTTTCTGTGGATGGTGTGCCCGAAGAAATAATGGTCGAAACGCTAGAAGAAATTGGCCTTGCGGACAGCGGCGAAGTACTCCCAGCTAAAACGAAGGGCAGCAAACGCCCTCAGGCAAAGGCACCGGGCCATGTCACTACATCAATGCCCGGCACTATCGTCGATGTACTGGTGAAAGAAGGCGATGAAGTAAAAGAAGGTGACGCGTTACTTGTTACCGAAGCCATGAAGATGGAAACGGAGGTCCAAGCCCCTATTTCCGGCAAAGTCGTCGCTGTTCATATTCAGAAAGGTGATACTGTCAATCCAGACGAGACGCTGATCGAAATCGAATAGATGGAAAGAACAATAGTATTAGCGTCATCATCACCGTATCGGCGTGAATTATTAAACAAACTGGGACTGCAATTCATCTGTGAATCACCCGATATCGATGAGTCACCATTTGAAGGTGAGACGGCACAAAAGCTAGTTCGCCGCTTAGCTCTCGAAAAGGCAAATGCCGTTGCTGCAAATCATCCCGCCTCATTAATTATCGCATCAGACCAGGTTGCGGTTCTAAATGGCGAAATACTGGGCAAACCTGCTAATCACCAAGCCGCCATAAAACAGCTTTCTGCTGCATCAGGCAACAAGGTTTTATTCCTGACTTCTTTGGTTCTGTTAAACACTAGCACGGGCATGCATCAACTTGATGCTGTCCCATTCACTGTCCATTTTCGATCACTTAATGAAGTTGAAATTGAGGGTTATCTGCTTAAAGAACAACCGTACAATTGTGCTGGTTCATTCAAATCTGAAGGACTTGGCATTACATTATTTCAACGTCTCGAAGGTGATGATCCGAATGCGCTGGTTGGACTACCATTAATAAAATTAACAGAAATGTTGGCGAACGAGGGACTAAGTCTATACTGAATAATGAATTCAATTGTGCACATTAGAAGCCGATGCAAAGTTAGTTGGAATGGTATCGCCCAATAATATGTCTGACAATATGCCGGAAATGGATGACAAAGCGTTAACACAATATGTGCGCGAACAAAGCCATCAACAATCAATCCCTATATGGTAACAAGCGAAGCCAATAGAGTCATTTAGCCGCGGTAAAACAATCTGGCGTATCTGCCATATGCGATAAACCTTTTGAGCCCAAAGAAGTAAAATTATTAATTCAAAATATCCTTTCCGCTGAAGCTAATAAATAACTATAATTTAGCCTCCATATAATTATTCTTTGCTTTGGTTTATTGCTAGCCTATGAAAAAACTGATATTCATAACATGCTTGCTATTTTGCCCACATCTTGTCGCAGCTGAGGCACTGTTATCCCTTAACGGCAACCTGTTTGACGTTGAACTTGCAATTAGTGTGGATGAACGTAGCAAGGGCTTAATGAATCGCGAAACACTGGCTGACAATCAAGGGATGTTGTTTATTTTTCCTAAGCCACGGATAGTTTCATTCTGGATGTATCAAACATTAATTCCACTCGACATATTGTTTTTCGATAGTAATGGTCAACTATTAGAACTGTTTGAAAACATACCACCATGTAAAGCAAGCCCTTGTAAAACCTATACTAATAAAATACCTGCGAAGTTTGTGCTCGAGCTGCCAGCAGGAACGGCAGAAAAGATTAACGTTTCACTCGGAAATAAGTTCGTGATTATAAAAAGAAATTAATCTTGAAACATGATCATCTATGAATTATCTTGATTATTACCATATAAATGAGGCAAACAAAATGGCAGCAGTACTCCCATTGGAACAATTCGAATTTCACCAAACTCTTGAGTCATCTCAAGGTATTTCTATCGTATTCTTTTCGAGCAAGGAATGCCTTTCATGCCGCTATTGGGAACAGTTGCTGGAAACGTTTTGCAAAAAGCATTCAGATATCAATGTGTTCAAAATTGATGCCGGGCAGGATCAAGCCCTCACTGAAGAGTTTGATGTATTTCACCTACCCTCCCTGTTTCTTTATCGCGATGGAAAGTATCACTCTGCGTTACAGTCAGAGGCAAAATTGAGTGATTTGGAAGCGGCAATTACAAAAGCACTTGAGGGGCCTGCCGAAGAGACACCCTGATTAGGAGTAGGAATCAGTAAGGGATTAGTTTTCCGTCAAACGCGACAAAGGCACCTGGGGTGTATGTGTCTATGTTTTGAATCACTTCAGTCATTCCTGCCGCAGAGGTTGCAACGTCAATCAAACCACTCTGGTTAGTCATATCCGTTTTTACCCATCCAGGGTGCAGCGTAATCACACTGACATTAAAAGGCGCCAGATCGATTGCCATTGACTTTGAAACATTAATCAAACAAGCTTTCGAAGCACGGTAAGCGTAACAACCCCCGCTTGTATTGTCTTCAACCGAACCCATCTTTGAGCTGATGTTTGCAATCTTGCCACTCGCCGCGACTAGCCTTGATTTCAATCCTTGTACAACACGTATAGGGCCAAGACAATTGATATTCAAAACATCCAGCATCGCATCCGCTCTGATGTTATCCAGAGATTGCCCGGCCTCTTTATTTGGACCATAAACACCGGCATTGTTAATTAGTAGATTGATGGAGCCGGGAAAATCTGATTGATTGATGAAATCTTCGCTTAATTCTTCTGCAACATCCCACCTAATAGTTTTTAGTTTTGATGAGGCAATCTCATCAAGTTTACTTTTATCGGAATAGTAGCATGCCCATACGTTGGCACCTTTTGCCAAGTAATGCTGCACAAAGCCAAGCCCGATGCCCCGGCCTGCACCCGTGACGACTATATTCATGATTTCCTCTTATTATTAGTCGTGAAGTTCAAGCTTTGGAAATTTCGATGCGAAGCGTTTTATCCATTCCTTGGCCGCCTGCTCGCCAGTTAGATTTCGACCCTCTTTTATTAGTGCTTCTCTTTTATAATGTTCGATATGGCAAACCTGTTCTATCATGCGAATTCGGTAAGCATCTTCCGGGTCGTTGAAAGCAACACCAATATCAAATTGATCACCACTCTTTCGACACCACTTAACCACAGCAGTAGATTTAAATTCGGGTTTAACAAACTTGATGGTGATTTTAATGCTTGATCCAGGCTCAATACTGATTTTTGAGGTAAACGAAAGTCCACCAAAACTTACGTCGTGTAGACTTTCTTCTTTGTGTACAGCCATCCCTTCTACATCGAATTCAATTGGGATATCTGATGGATGTCTAATAAATTTGCGCATAATATGACGCCACTCAAAAGGCTTGATCGGAATTTTAACCTTTCACCATAATTTTGACTCCACAGAGTTTTTCAGTCTATGCCTAATCAGACATGGATTCAAGGGAAGTGTTCAGTCTCGCAACTTATAACCGCTCTTTAATATGGCGAGTGTAAACCAACCAAGCATCAACCAGATCAGGATTACAACAATAAAACTGAAAACTGGATTGACATCAGACACGCCAAAAAAACCAAAGCGAAATCCATCGATCATATAAAAAAACGGATTGAATTTAGAAACTGACTGCCAGAACTCAGGCAATGAGTGAATAGAATAAAACACACCACTCAGAAAAGAGAGTGGCATGATAATGAAATTTTGGAAGCCCGCCATATGGTCGAACTTTTCCGCCCAAATTCCTGCGATGATGCCAAGAGATCCCAACACGGCACTGCTGACAATAGAGAACAGGAGTAGCCAGACAACATTGTGCAATGGCAGTGAGACGAACAGCATTGCTACCAAAAATATCCCTAATCCGACCGCTAACCCCCGGGTTATCGAGGCTAACAGAAATGCCAGATAAAATTCAAAATAGGATAAAGGCGTAAGCAAAACAAAAACAATATTACCACTTACTTTTGATTGAATGAGGCTGGATGAGCTATTAGCAAAGGCATTTTGAATGATAGACATCATCATTAGGCCCGGTATTAGAAACGCTGTATAACTGACATTATCGTAAATACGCACATGCTGTTCCAACACGTGGGAAAAAACTAATAAGTACAGCAATGCAGTAACAATAGGTGCCATGATGGTTTGTAAAGCAACCTTACCAAAGCGCTTGAGCTCTTTGTAGTAAAGCGTATACATCCCTTCCCAATTCATGTTGACCGCTGCCCTGTCAGCTCCATGAAGACATCTTCTAAATCTGCATCTTCAGTTCGCAGATCCAGTATTTCAGCGCCTAAATCGCGTAAGCAATCAACCAGTGACATAATATTATCTGTCCCACGATTGAGGATAAACTCAATCTTTTCGCCATCCACAGATTTTATTTTTGTCAGTAGATCATCCGGGATGTTATTCAGTGGTTCGGCCAATGTAACTGAGACGGCACATGTCATGCCCACTCCACGAGCGAGCAAAGACTCTTTGCTATCCAGAGCTACCAATTTACCATGATTTATGATGGCGATACGCTGGCAAAGGCTTTCTGCCTCTTCGAGATAATGGGTAGTTAGAACAATGGTATGTCCATCATTATGTAATGCCTTAACAAACTCCCACAACGAACTGCGCAACTCAACATCGACACCGGCCGTGGGTTCATCCAATATAACAACATCTGGTTTATGTACTAATGCCTGAGCAATCAACACACGGCGCTTCATACCTCCAGATAGGGTACGCATATTTGCATCGGCTTTGTCTGTGAGCTTCAATCCTTCGAGTAATGAATCAATCCAGCCCGTTGATTGTTTCCCCTTGCCAAAATAGCCAGCCTGAATTTGTAAGATTTCTCTCACTGAGAAAAAAGGGTCATAAACCAGCTCTTGAGGCACCACACCGATCCGTCGCCGGGATTGACGGTAATTGGAAACTACATCTTGTCCCATCACTGAGACCTGGCCGCTGTCCATTCTGGTAAGGCCTGCGATGATATTGATTAGAGTGGATTTGCCTGCACCATTTGGGCCCAATAGCCCAAAAAATTCACCTTTCTCAATGGTAAGGGACATGCCTTTTAGCGCATGCAGACTGCCATAATGTTTGTGAACATTATCAATATGTATGGCTGCATCCATCAGCAAATAATCCGGTCAGAAAACTAAATCACACAGGATGGCATGATTCGATGATATCGCGCACCAATTGCGGACCTCGATAGATCAGACCAGAATAGACCTGTACCAGCTTGGCACCAGCGTCGAGTTTTACCTGAGCGTCTTCTGCACTAAGAATGCCTCCAGCAGCGATAATCGGAATATTATCCCCCAGGATGTCATATAGTTTCTTAACAACTTCAGTAGATTTTTTAGTCAATGGCGCACCACTCAAACCACCTTGCTCGTCACCATGAGGTTGATCTTCAACAGCTGTTTTTGAAATAGTGGTATTGGTAGCGATCACTCCATCAATGTTATATGTAAGCAATGCCTCAGCGACTGCAGTAAGGGCATCATCATCCATATCTGGCGCAATTTTTAGCACCAGGGGTACGTAATTGCCATGTTGCTCATGCAGGCTCTGTTGCTCCTGTTTTAACGCAGACAATAATCCACCAAGCTGATCTTTTTGCTGTAGATCACGTAAATTGGCCGTATTCGGAGATGAAATGTTCACCGTGACATAGCTTGCATGAGGATAAATTTTTTTAAGGCCAATCAGATAATCATCAGTGGCTTTTTCGATTGGTGTATCAAAATTCTTGCCAATATTAATACCAATAATACCTTTGAAATTAGACTTCTTTACTTGTTCAACCAAGTGGTCTACACCTAGATTATTGAACCCCATTCGGTTGATAATAGCTTCAGCTTTGGGCAGTCTGAATAATCTTGGTTTTGGATTGCCAGGTTGAGGCCGGGGCGTCACGGTCCCCACTTCGATAAATCCAAAGCTTAAGGCTGCTAGTGAATCGATATGATCACCATTTTTATCTAAACCTGCAGCCAAACCGACTACATTGGGAAAACTCAAGCCCATCACCTCAATTGGTATTGACTGCTGGTGTGAGGATGCTCTGACCAGTCCTATGGTATGGGCCAGATCAAGTGAGCTTAAAGTTAGGTTATGTGCTTTCTCAGGATCGAGACAAAAAACAAATGGTCTCAGTAGCGAATAAAGACCGTGCATTAAAAACGTTTCTCCCCTAAAGGAAACGGGCCTGCATAGAAACAGGCCCGGATATTTTAGTCAGCTGGAAGGATCTTGCGCTCGGTCAGAACTTTAATGACCTGCGCGACACTCTCTTCAATACTTTGTGCGCCGGTATCAACTACAATCTCAGGATTGAGGGGTTCTTCATAAGGCGAGTTAATGCCAGTAAATTCAGGAATTTCTCCTGCGCGAGCCTTTTTATAAAGACCCTTTACGTCACGCTCTTCACAGACTTCCAGATCACATTTGACATAAACTTCAAGGAAATCACCCTCACCAACCAGTTCACGAACCGCATCACGATCAGAACGGAAAGGAGAAATAAAAGCAGTCAGTGCCATCACGCCGCTATCAGTAAATAGCCTCGAGACTTCACCTATACGGCGAATATTCTCAGTACGATCTTCATCAGAAAAACCAAGATCCTTACACAGGCCATGGCGAATATTGTCACCATCGAGCACGTAAGTGCGGCAACCCAGCTCATAAAGCCGGTCTTCGACAGCATGTGCCAGTGTTGACTTACCTGAGCCGGAAAGGCCTGTAAACCAAAGGATGGAACTCTTGTGAGCATTCATTTTTTCGCGATCGTCACGCGCAATGGTCGCAGTGTGCCAATGGATATTCTTTGAAGCCGTCATCTATATTATACTCCAGATTTTAACATATTGATTTTAAAGCTTTTAATTCTAGGCGTTACTAAATGCCAACAAAGCGCCATATTTTACACTAGTTCAGTCTAAGCTGCCTAAAAAGGCCAGATTAGCGGCACAATCAGCAGGCAAACACCACCGACAAGAACGGTCAACGGTAACCCCATTCGTATGAAGTCAGAAAAATGATAGCCGCCTGGCCCAAACACCATCAGATTGGTTTGATAACCTATCGGTGTAGCAAAACTGGTGGAAGCGGCAATCATTAACACAATCAAAAATGGCATATAGCTTACGCCAAGTGAGGACGCCATGGATAGAACAACCGGAAACATCAAAACCGCTGCTGCATTATTAGTGATCATGGCTGTCAGAAGCGCTGTGGCGAAATAGACAGCTGATAATGCAATGATGGGATCACCAGTGCCGGCAATATTAACGATCTGATTGGCCAGATAATCGGCACCACCCGTTTGATGAAGTGCCTGACCCAGCCCAAAAGATGCGGCAATAACGATCAATACCTGCCAATCAACTGCGCGCCGGGCAATATTACCAGTTAGGCAGCGAGTGATAATCATCAACCCCGAGGCTAATAACGCTCCCTTGAGCATCGACAGAACGCCAGTCGATACCAGTATCACCATGCCAGCTAAAATAGACAGGGAAATCAGCGCACGATTATGGCGTGGTGGCCTACTACCAAGCAGTTGACTAACAAGGAAAAAATCACGCGAGTTTCGATGGTGATCAATAAAGTCACTCGGTGCCTCAAGTAGTAAAGTATCGCCAGGCCGAAGCACTATATCGCCAATTTTTAATCTTAATTGTTCACCATTGCGGGAAACGGCAATAATTGCTGCGTTATATCGTGATCGAAACTTTCCCTCTTTAACGCTTTTCCCTACCAAGGGGTTCGAATCTGATATAACAGCTTCAATAAAGTTTCTTTCAGGACGCGGCACGTTCACTTTAAAAACCTGATTAGTCGCCGGCTTGAGCCCTCTGATTTTTTGCAAATCAACTACAGAATCCACTACACCTGCAAACACCAAGCGGTCTCCACTTTCAAGCACTTGTCTAGGTGAAACGGCAGGAATAACATGCCCACGGCGATCAATCTCAATCAGATAAAGACCGCTTAACTGTCGTAAACCAGCCTCTTCGATGGATTTACCTTCAAGACTACTGCGCTCCTCAACCATCATCTCAACGGTATACTGGCGCACATCGGAGAACTGGGTAATGGCCGATTTACGTTCAGGCAACAACCATTTACTTGCGAACAAGACATAAATAAAAGTCAGTATGGTACAGGGCACACCGATCCAGGCCATTTCAAACATCGCTAAGCCTTCTGTGCCGGACTCCTCGATCAGCAGTCCATTCACAATCAGATTAGTACTTGTTCCAATTAGGGTGCAGGTACCACCAACAATGGCAGCATAACTCAGGGGCATCAACAGTTTTGAAATTGAAAGCTGGTACTTGCGCGCCCAATCAGTCACTGCCGGAATTAACATGGCAACAACAGGCGTATTGTTCAGAAATGCACTCATTGCCGCCACAGGTGCCATAACGCGCATCTGAGCACTGGAAGTCGACGTTGGTCGGCCGAGCAGAAAATCAGTAATCCAGTTGATGGCGCCCGTCTCTCTAAGCCCTGCTGAGACGATAAATAACACCCCTACAGTTACCATGCCTTCATTGGCAAGGCCAGATAAAGCTGCTTCGGGTGACAGGATGCCCAACACCAATAACAGCGTCACTCCCCCCATTAATACGACGTCGGCAGCCCAACGTGAAAATACCAGGGAGAGGAAACAGAGGGTGATTACACCAATAGTGATCCAGGCTTCTACATTCATACCAAAAAAAGAAAGGCTGGTGTTTTAACCAGCCCTACATTCTTTCACAGTTGTGGGTATTTTAAAACTCTTCCCACTCCTCACCTTCATCTTGAGACGATGGTTTAGCTCGTCTCACAGCAGATGGTGATGGTGGGGCTGCTCGTCTGCGACGAGTTGCAGGAGCGGCTAATGGTGCAACAGCATCAAACCGTATCAGCGACTCATCAATACTGAATTGGCCAACGAGTCGTTCAAGTCCAACCGACTGGTTGGCCATAGACTCACTTGCTGCAGCTGCTTCTTCTACCAATGCAGCATTTTGTTGGGTGACTGACTCGAGCTGGGAGATTGCCTTGTTAATCTGATCAATCCCGGAGGCTTGCTCCTGGCCAGCTGCAGCAATTTCGGCGATGATATCACTGACCTTCTTCGATGCAACTACTATTTCTTCCAGGGTCTTGCCGGATTCATCGACCAGGCGGCTACCCTCTTCAACTTTGCTGACACTATCTTTGATCAGCCCTTTGATCTCTTTGGCAGCAGCGGCACTACGTTGCGCCAGGCTTCTTACTTCGCCAGCGACTACAGCAAATCCGCGGCCTTGTTCGCCAGCACGGGCGGCCTCTACAGCAGCATTCAGCGCTAGCAAGTTGGTCTGGAAGGCGATTTCATCTATAACGCTGATAATATCTTCAATCTTTTTACTGCTCGTATTAATTTCTGACATTGCCGTCACAGCCTTACCCACAACCTCGCCACCTTTCTCAGCTTGTTGGCGTGCCCCACTAGCCAATTGATTGGCCTGGCGGGCATTGTCGGCATTCTGTTTAATAACGCTGGTCATCTGCTCCATAGTCGACGCTGTTTCCTCAATCGAGGAAGCTTGTTGTTCTGTACGTTGACTAAGATCGGTATTACCTTGTGAAATTTCACCCGCGCCACCACTGATGCTGCCAGCAGCTTGGGTAATTTCAGCTACCATCTTCTGCAGATTGTTCATAGAATCGTTCAGTGCATCGCGTAACACGGCAAATTCACCCTGGTATTCACCCGTCATCTGTTGAGTCAGATCTCCTTCTGACAGACCTTGGATGACACGTGTGGATTCACGAATCGGATCAACGACTGCTTGGAGCATATTATTTATCTGGTCTCCCAGACCCTTCATAAACCCGGTGTAACTTGAAGTATCGAGACGTTTTTCCAAATCACCCGCAACGGCTGATTGAATCAAATTTTCGAGCTGTTCCTCAGCATCTGTTTGCTCGGTGAGGTCTTTCCACTCAACCATGTTGCCCATGTAGCCACCATCTGGACCGACGATCGCTGTCGCATTCACTTCAAATATCAGATCCAGCAAACAAATCTTGCCTCTTGCTGGCAATCGGCTCACATCTGATAATAGACCTCGTTGATGTGCTGGATTTTTATGGAACCGGTCAATATTGACACCTACCAGGTTATTAGCATCAAAGCCGGGGAAAACCTGACGCAGTTCGGTCTGACGTTTTCTCAGCAATTCAACCACCGCCGGGTTGACGTAGGTTATTTCAAGATTCTGGTCACACAGCATCAACGCAGCCTGCGCACCTTCCACTGCAGATTTTAGCCGCGACACTTCAATCTCACTGATACGCAGTTCAGTAACGTCGGACCATTCCATGGTGCTTCCAATATAGTTGCCTTGCAGGTTATGGATAGCACTGACGCGAATGTGAAATGTCAGCGGACCAACCGCGATGTCTGTTTCGTAGGGCAAATTGCTGGGGTTGGCCAGCAATTTACGCTGGTGGGCAGGATTCTTGTGAAAGATATCAATATTGGTACCGACCAAACGGCGCGGATCAAAGCCGGGAAACAGCGATTTTAGTACATCGCCATGTATCAGCATTAGTTCACAGGTGGCTTCGTTGGCATAGGTGATACTCAAATCACGATCGATCATCATCATCGCCGTTTGCGCGCCATCGACAGCACGTTGGAGTCGAGATGCCTGCTCTTGTTTTTGTCGTTTTTCGGTCACATCAACCCACTGCACGACGTAGCCAGCCAGATCGCCATTTCTATCTACCAACGAACGCGTTTCATGTTCAAATACGAAATGACCGGGTTTAATTTCACCCTTGTGGGAACTGCCAGGTCGGATGCCATGCAGAATATTTTTTATCGCATCAGGATCTTTGTGATAACGATGAATACTCCCCCCCATTACTTCGGAGACTTTAAAACCAGGCAGATATTTAGCAAGCTCATCTTCGACTTCTGTTAACACTTCCCTGGCACGCCGATTAACAAAAACAATATTTTCATTTGCGTCTGCCATCATAATGTTGATTGGAGCATTTTCCAGCACATCTTTGAGCAGATTGAGGTCATCAATCATAGTTACAGGTCCATCTATTATATTCATGCTCTAATTAACCTCTTGGTATTCTTCTGTCATGATTGTCTCCGAGATGACATTAGACATTTCACGGCCATAACAGTGTTTCGTACGATGAATAGCCACCCCATGCCATCAATATCGGACTTGTAACAAGAAACTTAACGGGGAAACCTGGTAATTAGAAAAAGCTGATAAGCCCTACTCTCAACAGGTATTTATACTCCTGGCCCGCTGTTGTACTAACGGAAACTTTAATTTATCAATGATAGAAATAAATAACCTACAGATAATGTGTAGTAATTTCGTGTAAAATCCGGCCAACTCAAGAAAACCAACCGAATAGGTCACTGATGGCACTGCAAGACAAAGAAAAAATAGCAACAAAAGACACAACTCTGGAAAAAGCCTTCAATAAAGTACTCACTCCATTTGAAGAGTTTATTCACCAAGAGTCTACCAGCGGTCTGCTGTTAATGACCTGTACCCTGATTGCCCTGGCCCTGGTGAATTTTGGTTACCTGGGTGACTACGAACATATTCTCCATACACCCGTCGGTATAGGCTTTGGCGGGATCGAGCTGGAACAGAGCCTGCATCACTGGATCAATGATGGACTGATGGCCCTGTTTTTCTTTGTCGTTGGTTTGGAAATTAAGCGTGAAGTGATTGTGGGAGAATTGTCTGATCTCAGTAAAGCTTCTCTACCCATCATTGCAGCCATTGGCGGCATGATCGTTCCCGCCCTGCTTTATTTTCTGATTAACAGTGATCCAGAAGCCCGTACTGGCTGGGGAATTCCCATGGCAACTGACATCGCCTTTGCCGTCGGGATCATGGTATTGCTTGGGAGTCGTGTGCCCAAGACCCTATTCACCTTTCTGGTGGCATTAGCCATTGTAGACGACCTGGGTGCGGTCGTTGTGATCGCCTTGTTTTACACCGATGCCATTAATTTTAGCGCCCTGGCAATCGCACTTGGCCTGTTCTTGCTGTTAATTGTCATGAATGTGGTTGGCATACGAAAACATATACCTTATTTCTTGATTGGCATATTGCTCTGGCTAGCCATGCTTAAGTCCGGTATTCATGCCACTCTCGCGGGCGTATTAACTGCTCTTACAATTCCCGCACGACCAAAATTTGAACCTCAACAATTCAGCAATTTGGTTCGTCGTTTGATGGATAAATTTGATGCGAGCCATAAACCCGGTGTGGGTTTAATGCGAAACGAGGAGCAGCATTCTATTTTGCAGACGTTGGAAAATGGTGTGCATATGGTTGAAACACCATTACAACGGCTTGAACACACCTTCCATGCACCTGTCGCTTTTTTGATTATTCCTCTGTTTGCTTTGGCAAATGCCGGCATCCCGATTGATTTTGATTCACTGGGTGAAACGTTGAGTCACCCAGTAACTATCGGCGTGATGGTCGGGTTGATACTTGGGAAATTTATTGGTATTGCCGGATTTTCATATCTCGCCATAAAACTCGGTATTGGCAAGCTACCCGAAGGCGTTTCTTTTGTTCAGATTGCGGGCGTGTCACTGTTGGCCGGCATTGGATTTACCATGTCAATATTCATTGCCGAACTCGCATTTGCAGGACAGATTGAATATCTGCTTATGGCGAAAACAGGCATATTATTCGCTTCATTAATTGCTGGAGCGTGTGGGTATCTATGGCTGTATCTTTCAGCTAAAACAAAAGAAGTGTAATTCTCAAGCTAACAAGCGCCATTTTCTACCTTGCTTACAGCTTCCCTGGTCACAATAGTGATTAGGGTCGTATCACTATAGCAAATCACTCCAAGAGCTAACTAGTGTCCGTCCATAAACACTAACACCATGAAATTAAATACAAAAATCGGCATATGCGAGTAAAAAGTTCCGGTGATGTTTGCTATCCTTGTTATCTAACACATTGAAAATAATGAG
>CALZIO010000033.1 GCA_945787785.1 uncultured Chromatiaceae bacterium | reverse complement strand
CGGCCTTCTTGCCTGATGTACAATGCAGATACGTTGTACCGCATTACCGCTGGTGTGTCCAGTATTTTGCTTAAACTGCTGAACTTGTTGCGGAAGTGGGTTAGAACGATTTCACCCTGCCATAACACCTCCTTAACATTTCAGTCAGGTTGCTACGGAGTATAGGCGCTAGATGAGCATCTCTCAAACTCAATATACGAGAAAATTCAATTAGATATTCTTACACTTGGCCGATATTTAAATGGACGACAACATTCTTCGGGACACATGCACTCAATGGCCTACCGCCGCATCACAGCAAAACTGCTGCCGACACTGTTTGGTATTGCCACCACCCTGGTGTTTGGCTGGGCCCAATTTTCAGACATTCCACTACTGCAGGCACTGCAACAACGGGCCGAATTTCTAGCCTACGATCTACGCCTCAACAGCAGCCTGAGTGAAGATCAGGATATCGACCCACGCATCGTCATTATCGACATCGATGAAAAGAGTCTCGGCGCTGAAGGCCGCTGGCCCTGGCCGCGCGACAAAATTGCAACACTGACCGACCGCCTGTTTGAGGCAGGCGCCGTGGTGGTTGGCTTCGATATCTTTTTTTCCGAGCCAGAACGCAACAAGGCCCTGGCGGTATTGCATCAAGTTGAATCCCACAATTCCGATGACAAACAACTCATCCAGCAACTTGAATCATTGGTGCCTGAATTCGATAACGACCTGCGTCTGGCAGAAAGCCTCAGCGATCGCGATGTCACCCTTGGTTATCTATTCCATGCAGAAGACACCACACCTGTCGGCAAGTTGCCGCAGCCATTAGCTTCGCTCAGCACCGAACAGGCTAAACGCTCCGGCATCAAAGCCATGCCCAACTACACCGCCAGCCTGCCTCTGTTACAAGAAAATGCAATCTCCAGCGGTTTTGTCACCACCTGGCCAGATCCAGACGGCATCATTCGCCGCACACCAATGTTGATCCGACACGGCAATACTATTTACGGATCCCTGTCACTCAATGTCG
Source organism: uncultured Chromatiaceae bacterium (assembly GCA_945787785.1). Taxonomy (GTDB): domain Bacteria; phylum Pseudomonadota; class Gammaproteobacteria; order Tenderiales; family Tenderiaceae; genus Tenderia. Next base: position 26,424 of record CALZIO010000033.1, on the reverse strand, counting down.
CCAAACTGTATCTGTTTCTGGAAGAAGCACAGATCAACACCGCCCCCATCGGTGAGATCGATGCGGTCGAAAGCATTACCCTGGGGGGAACAACCATCCCCACGGATGGGCTTGGTTTTGCGTTGGTGCCTTACCAAAGAGCCGCGGGTAACTTTCCTTACCTATCGGCTACCGACGTGCTCAACGAAAACGTTGATGAAACAATATTGGAAGGGGCAATTGTGTTAATTGGCGCCACTGCGGTCGGCATTGCCGATCTGGTTGCCACCCCGGTGGAGAACATTTACCCCGGTGTTGAAGTACACGCCAACATGGTGCGCGGCATCCTTGATGATGACTTTCCCTACGAACCCTCATGGGCCGATGGCGCCAACCTGCTCGCCACCTTGGCTATTGGTCTGTTGCTGGCGTTGTTACTGCCGCATCTGGCACCACTGCCCCTGTTGATTATCGGCCTGGCCATGGCGACAGGTCTTGTTTACGCTAACTTCTGGTTGTGGCAGAAAAAAGGACTGGCGCTGGCATTGGCCTGGCCACTTATCCTGATTTTGACTCTGGCAGCGGTCAACATCACCTATGGATTTCTGAGTGAAAACCGCAAACGCTCGCAGCTGAAAAACATGTTCGGCCAATACGTACCCCCCCAACTGGTCGACACCATGTCACAGACATCGGAAAGTTTCGGCTTCGAAGGTGAGAGTCGAGAGATGACCGTGCTGTTTGCCGACATCCGTGGTTTTACCACCTTGTCGGAAAAGCTATCGCCATCCGAATTACGCACACTACTAAATCGCTATTTCACCCATATGACCGAAATCATTTTTGATCACAACGGCACCATCGACAAATATGTCGGCGACATGATCATGGCCTTCTGGGGCGCACCACTGCATGACCCTGACCATGCCAAACGTGCCATCCAGGCCGCAATGAAGATGCTGGAAAAAACCGCTGAGCTGAAACCGATCCTGATGAGCGAAGGCTATCCGGAAGTTGATATCGGCATCGGCCTCAACACCGGCTTGATGAACGTGGGTGACATGGGCTCTAGCTATCGCCGTGCCTACACCGTGTTAGGCGATAATGTAAACCTATGGTCACGCATCGAAGGACTGACAAAATTTTATGGTGCCGGATTGGTCGTCAGCGAAACCACCATGACCGGCCAGGATGAATTTATTTTCCGCCGTCTGGATCTGGTAAAGGTAAAAGGTAAAACCGAGGCGGTCAAAGTATTTGAACCTCTCTGCACAAAACAACAAGCCACCCAAGAAGTGCTCACGGAACTTGAACAACATGAACAAGGGCTAGCGGCGTATCTAAAACAAGAGTGGGATAAAGCCAAGCAGATTTTTTCCAGGCTAAACCAACAACAACCCGAGGCGAGAATTTATAGCTTGTATCTTGAGCGCATTAAAGAGTTACAACATCGCCAGCTTGGCCCGGAATGGGATGGGATTTACGAACGTCGAGAAAAATAAGATTAACAGTTGGTGTCGCCAACGCAGTTGATAAGAAAAACACCTTCAGTCGCGGCTGTGCCAGACATGTAGTCGAAGTCGAAACCGCCACCAATACCTTCTGCAGTTGGCCCCGTCAATACCGCATTAATTTGCCCGGTTGCTGCCGAACCATGGTACTGAATTGCCATGGGGGTGATCAGCAATGTCGTGCCATTCAAGGTACCACTGAATCCCGAGGCGGACCAACTGTCCAGCGGTGAAATTGTTGATTCAGCAAATGACATACTGCCACTAGTAATACTGGCTGTATCAAAATCGATATTGACATTAAAGTTAAATGTCGCTTGATCAATCATGCCAGCGGTAGTGTTTCCAATAATGGCAACTGGATTTGAATAAGTGAGGACACCAGTACGCCCGCCAGGCGTCATTGTCATGGGATCAATCGGTGTGGGCATTAATGTAATCCAGTACATATCTTTGTTTTCAGGGCTAACATTGCCAGGATTAATCAGATCATTCTGTTTATCAAAAGGTGTCGCCTGGCCATTCCACGCTCCCCAGCTCACCTCAAAGGCAGTATCTGGCGAACCCATTTGATAACTGATGTCCGTAACCGGCGTTACCAAATCGGGCGCACCACCCTGACGGAAAACTGAATTCAATTCTTCAAGCCAGAAACCATGCGACTCGGGATCTGTGTATCCATTCTTGCCCATCACCGGGCTGCCAGATGCATAACTGCCACTGGTGCTGCGCCCGGCATCGGTACTCATCATATTGGGTGAGACGAAGGCCATCAACGCGACGTAGTCCATCGCCTGCGCCTCAATGAAACTAAGACGTAAATCCCGTTCTGCTATAAAGTTGCCTTGAACAAAAAAGTTTGGATCACTGTCATTTTCAAGATCAAAAGCACCCGCAATGGCATCAGGCTAGGCACCGGTCAAAACCATAAACAGGCTGCCACTAACACCGGCGGTTGGCCCTGTGCCCGTGTAATTCCCGTTCATATTAGTCACAGCTAGACGCGGCCCATCCAGATAACCATCAAAACCGATATCCCAATCATCCAGATAGGCATTGGTTTCAACCCAAAGATTGCCCTTGAACAAGGCCAAATCAAAATCCACTTCAAGATCAATATTCAGCCAGTCAATACCCGGACCAACATTGCTCAGGCCCTGGGTCGCAGGCGTCATGGGTGCACTATGATAATAAGCAGCGCCGGTCCGTGAACCAAGCACAGCATCTGACGTTGGTGCCACTGTCATCCACACCACCGGATCAACAAAATATTCAATGGCTAGCGGATCATATGCCTCTGTCTGCACCTCAACAACACCCGGCGACGCATCCCAGATACCCCAACTGACGGGATAAGTGGGATCGTTAAAACTGGATGACAAGTTAGCACCACCTTGGCGCATGACATCCAGAATAGGTGCGGAACCAAATAGTGGATCACCCGGCATATATCCATTATCGGTAAATATAGGGCTTGCCGCACTATTAGCTTTACCCGCGGTAAAATGAATCCCTGGCAAACTATTCGATTCAATGGCAATGCCAATGCGATTAAGACTGGCCAGCTCACCGGCCAATAGACGCAAATCACCCACCGGCGCATCATCAACTAAAAACATACTGTCTAGAAAAATGGATGGATTACCCGCCACCTCAAACGAAGCCATACCCGCCAAGGCCTGGGCATTGCTGCCGGTAAACACGGTATTCACCGTGCCATTAACTGAAAGCGTATTATTCAGCAACCCACTGACACCTGTAATCGCTAAACCCGGCGCACTCACTGTGCCAGTGAGATTGATATCCCAGAATTCATTGGCAGTGTATAAATGCATGTCACCGGCGACATTACTGGTATCAAAATCGACGCCGAGATTCATATAGAGAGCATTCAGATTGCCATCACTGCCAATGCCGTCAAAAGCAATCACATTGCGATATTCCATAAAACCCGTTTTAGCATTAACCGCGGCGACTGCTGTCGCATCCGCAATCAACCAGTGGACGGGACGATTGATATCGGCCAATAAAGATAGATCAAATTCATCTAACGCCAATCTGGCTGGCTGAGAAACGCCATCCCAGATTCCCCATGAAACCGGATAAACACCATCTGTAAAATTGTTGAGCGATGGCGCATTGACTTGTGTTAAGACAGTGACAAATGGCGCGTTTGGAAATTGCGCTTCATCAGGAGCAAAGCCGTTCTCGGCAAAATAGAGCTCGCTGTTGACATCAAACTCTGCTTTACCAATGTAGTGTTCAAAACCAGGTGTATTATCGATCAACTGATACATACCTATCCGGTCGAGGTTAACGCCTTGCAAACGCAGGTCACCCACATCTATATCATCCACCAGCACCAGGCCTTCTACATGAATATTGGGATTTGAAATCACCTCAAGATCGAAACTGCTGAATATGGCCTGGGCATTGTTGCCGGTGAAAAAACCATCGAAGCTGCCCTGGATTGCGTTTCCAGAAACATCTCCGCTGATACTGTTAAGATCCAACACCGGCCCTGCGATTGAACCAATTAGATTCAAATTCCATAACTCACCTGGCGTATAGATTTGCGCCATACCAGTGACGCTGGCCGTATCAAAGTTAACTCCCAAGTCCATAGTGATATCACTGATCGCACCACTGTTGCTGCCACCGATAAAACCAATTACGTTGCGATAATTCACCACACCGCTGCGGCTATTGATTCCGGCTAGAGGGGTTGCAGTGGCAGTACCCCAAAACACTGGCCGGTCGATCGCAGTAAATATGGCTGGGTCAGTCACATCTGTCTGTAATTGAGCAGGGGTTGTCGCCGTAGCCTGCCAGACACCCCAGCTCACAGTGTGATTGAGGTCAACTGCGAAACTTGTAGTAGACATCCCAGGCGCAAGACCCTGGGTCAATACTTGCAGGTAAGGCTTCGTATCAAAATCAGACTCAGATGGGTCCCGGCCGTTGTCAGCGATATAAAGCACACCTTTGTCATTCACACCGGCCTTGCCAGCCGCGAGCATGCCGCTAAAGCCGGCACCACCTGCGACTGCCATACCTAAGCGATCAAGTTTAACGGGGGGCCACATCGGAGGGGGCAGCACCGTCTCAACAAATGGAATATCCGGGCCGCCTGGTCGACGGAATTGTTGTAGATCAGTGATAGCGCCTCGTTTTCGGGTAATCTTTGTTTCCAACCTCGACTCATCTTCTGCAGCACCTTTATCCTCAGCTTGCTCTTCCTCACCACTCTCTTTGTCTTCCATTTCATCAGAATTAATCTCGGGATAATCACCAATCACGGTGGGCGGTTTCATACTTCCTTTTGGTCCAGCGTGATGCGAAGCAACATGCGCAAAGTTAAATACACCTTCTGCACCCAGCTTAATCTTACCGCCTGCATTCTCAACAACAATGGTACCTTGCCAGGCCGCAACATAAGACCATTATCCATTACCACTTCATAGGTCGTGCCGCGCACACCAATACTGGCGACCGAACTTTTCATCTGATAGTTGTTGGGATCTTTTTTACCAATCTTGCCGGTAATGGTGCGGAAGCCACCATTGATCAAGGTAAAAATATTTCTGTCTTCACCTTTCTCCGCCTCGTCAAAGCGGAATTCATCAATGTGGATTTCTGTATCAGCGCGCATGGAGATCAATGAGCCATCGCGAAAACGGACCTGAGCCTTTGAGCCCTGCTCGGTCTTGAGTGACTCACCGGCGTAAAAGGGAGACTTGCGGCGTAGCTTGCGCAGTTGCTGGTTTGTCTGGACGGCAAACACCTCACCGCTTGCCATGAGCACGAAGCCTGCGGGTTCTGCCGCCATAGCAGTTACTGGCGCCAGTAATAAACCCAGCTGCAAAAGCAGTGCAATACTGACTATTTTTCGAAACAGGTTTTTTAGACCACTCACTACTGAGACTACTCCTGCACCCTCATAAACAAAACCGGAGCTTATTATGAGCACCTTGACTAAGTTATCGGCACATACGGTGATAAGCCGAACAGATAAGACAAGGTGAAAAAACCGGCTTCGCCAAAAAATAAACTCTCTGAATAACAATAAATTACAAAACCAAAAAAACACATCAGCGTTGCAATGACAGAAAACCCTCTCATCCAAACCAAGTTGGCTTGTGTTTAAAACAGATAGCGTATGCCGCTATATATCTGAAGATCTCTGATAGGTATAAATCTCTATATTGGAATCGACAGCGTAGTAAGCTATGCCGACGTTTAATCGCCAACGCGGCCGCAGCAGCCACATCCAGTCCAGAGCGACCTGGCTGTAATCATCTTCGCGTGTTTCACCAAAGGTTGGATGCACTGAATCGTGCTGAGATGTTTGCGTTGCAGCGCCAAACAGCAGTTCATGTAAAGGAAATGGCCGCCACACCGCTGACAAACGCAGACCGGTATAGCTACGGCCAAAATGGCTGCCGCCTGTCTCTTGAGGTGACTCAACCGCATGAAACACGCTTAAATTCAGCATAGTATTGGCGCGAAATATTTCTCGTGACACACCAAAACCGAGCAAACCCAAATCAACATCACGCACCTTCTCGACTTCCGTGTGGCGTAGCATGGCCCACTGTCCGAAAAAGACAAATTGCGCCGCCCTGGTCGGCGCCATACTCCACTCAAGACCAAGCCCGGTACTGGTACGAAAGTGATATCGCGCTATTTCCAGATATTGAATTTGCAGAGGAATGCGTAAACTTTGCCCCCTGGATTGATAGAGGTATCCACCATTCAAACCAACAAAGCGGGTATCGAACAGGTTATAAGTGCTGTTGTGGCGATCACTGAAAGATGCCGAAAGAAAGTAGCCCATATCCTTGCGTAGCAACTTGACATAACTGGCACTCGCGTTGATCTCGGCGAAAGTATCATCCAGTTCCCGACTGTTCTCACTTAGATGTAACAATATGCCAATAGGAAGAAACACATCATAAATGGCTGTCGCGCTGTTTACGTTGGTGTCATAGCCCAGGCGAAGCTCTGCATTGGCCGAGAGAAAGTGATCGCGTTTTTTGCTGAGTCCATGGATCTCATCCAGAAACAGTTGGACATTCTGCTTCACCTTTGGCGGAGGGTCTGAGGCCAGCACTGCGTTAAACAGGCTTTCCGCTTTTTCGAAATTACCCAGCACAAAATAGGCCCTGGCCAATTCTAGCCGGGCACGGTGATCTTCAGGAACGACGGCAATCACCCGCTCCAGGGCGAATATTGCTTGCTGTGGATGACCACTCTCTAGTGCCGACAGCCCAAACAGAAAATCGAACTCGGGTTCGCCCGCCAACTCCGCTTCCTGCGTCAACGCTAATTCGTAAGCCGCTTGATACTGCCCACTTCCGACCAGGGCTTCGAGAGACTCAGCGGCTAACACATAGCTAGTTATGCTCCCTGCAAGTACCAAGGCGCATAATTTCCTTAACCACACCTTTGTTCAATCACCTAGTTTTATGAAAAATCCTAATCTGTTATCGGCAGGTGGGTTGTTTTCTCAAAAATATAAGATGTCGAAGCAAATGTTTGATTTGCCAGCAGATGCAGGCAAGAACTGGATGGCTATAGTACAATTGACCCACATTTAGCTGGTGAATCCCTGGCAAAAAAAGAATGTTTGATGTATTCACACAGATGGCGGCGCTGATCGCCTGCGGTGTCGCCTGGCGTATCTGGCGCCCACTAGGTATTCATGCTGATACTTCACGCCAATCGCTGACTGGTCTTGTTTATATCTTATTGCTGCCGGCGCTGGTGCTCGATGTATTATGGAAGTCACCGCTGGGGCTGGATTCAATTCGCATTTCTGTCTCGGCGATCAGCGGCATCGTGGTCTGTATGGCATTGGCCTGGTTGATTTATCGCCATCTGTTTCGTCATAGCTCCAAACCGACATCAGGCGCCTTGATCCTGGCCGCCTCTTTCCCCAATGCAACTTATATGGGTCTACCCGTATTAGAACAGCTGCTCGGGCCAGAGGCGCGCTCAATTGCGATTCAGTATGACCTGTTTGCATGTACCCCAATCCTGCTCAGTCTTGGCATTCTATTGGCCGCAGCCTATGGCGATCACAATGAAAAAGCCAGCCCATTTGCCACCTTGATCCGTGTTCCTCCTTTATGGACCGCGATTATTGCCATCATCCTGAATGCAAGCGGAATCCCTATGCCAAACTGGCTGGATGAGTGGCTCGGTATGCTCGGTATAGCCGTCATCCCGTTAATGCTGATCTCACTCGGCATGAGCTTGCAATGGTCAGCCTGGAAGCGCCACACCTTACCTTTGTTATTACCCGTCATCGTATTACAGCTTGTGATCATGCCACTGGTCGTTAGCGTGGTCGCGCCTGGCATTGGTCTTGAGGGCATGACCCTCACTGGCACCATCCTTGAAGCCGCGCTGCCCAGCATGGTGCTTGGCCTGGTGTTATGTGATCGCTATGGCTTACACACCAGCTTTTATGCCCTTGCCGTCACCATGACCACGGCGATCAGTCTGCTCACAATACCTTTCTGGTTTAACTGGACTACATAAACAACATTTAGTCGATGTCAGGTAGCACGAAGAAAAGCAATTTAACTGCCATTGGTATTGTCATGTTGTTGTTATGCAATGCGGAATCACAGGCGCTCACAAATACACAATTTGATTTCCAGCTGGATCTTGAGCACCAGGAGATTGACCTGGAACAAAACAGCCAACTTCAATCCAACGCTATTGGTATTCGTTATCAGGATAGAAGCGGTTGGCCCATCGGGCTGGATCTCTATTTCGGTTATATGGGCGCCTCACACGACAATATATCCAACACCGTAGCAATAGATACCAGCGGCTATTATCTTGGTTTGGGGATCAGTAGCAGCACTTCTGCCGAGAAAACCATCCAGACTGGCGTTGATGTCAGTTATGTCTATTACGCAGGGACTGACAATAGCACCGGCAATTCCATGGAGCTAAAATGGGGCCAGGTCGATGGTCGCGCTTGGTTGATGGCTAATATTTCCAAACGAGTTAAGCCTTATATCTGCGCCACATATTTATATCTTAATGGCACACAAAGAGTGAATGGTACCTCTCCTTCGCAAACGGATCTGAAAAACAAAGATGATTTCGGTGGCTGCGCCGGCCTTGTGTTTACCATGCCGGAGAAAGGCTTTATCGGTATTGAAGCTGCGGGAGGGGCTAAAGAGGGAGTTAAAGTCTATTTTGGCAAGAGCTTTAATTACTAGAGGGCACCTCTATATTAAATAGCAATTCCCACCTTGAGACTATACGAAGCATTAGCACCTACCTTCTCCAGCTCTAATGCAAGATTGAAAAATGACGGTGTATACGAAACTCCGAGAAACACCTTGGTCTCTGTGACATCGAATGTAGACAAGGTCAACGCAGCTGCCTCCAATGGTTTACTGCTCCCCCAGACCAAGCCGATGCCTGCATAGGGTGTCAGTATCGAAATAGATTTGGATATACTGAAATCAATGCTGCGTGTTGTAATTTTAAGTTCGTCTACACCAAGTAGCGTTGTATAAGCGCCTCGTATGGCGACTGCGGGCATTGCTGCATTAGCATCAATCAAGGCGTATTTAAGCTCGAGCCCCCAAGCTTCCAGCTCGGAATCGGGCAAGGTGAAAAAGTAAACACCAATATCAAAATCAAGCGGCAACCCTTTTTGAAGATACAGCTTTGGCACAATCAAAGTATCGATGGCATCACCCGAGCTGGTGGCTTTGTTCCAGACTTCGGCATACTCCAACTGGGTAACTGACACCGATAAGCCGACATCGAGCCCTGCAATACCCAATGGCTCTGCCGGGGCAACTGCCTTGTAACTGAATGCAGCGGTCAAGTCCCTGGATAACCCTTCAAACTCTGCTTGATTCAAGTCACCTAGACCATCCAGGTCAGCCGCCCAGCTAGATATTGCGCTGAGATTCAACAGTACAGCAATAATCCATTTTTTCATGATTCTTTCCAACAACCCTAGCCATCACCTATAACACTGGGCTAAGCTGTTTAGTTCTTTTACAATCGTTATAGCGACCAGGGGAGGTGGAGAGATGAGCTATTACAAAGACAACTCTGAATCAATCGGCAACACGCCGCTGATACGTATTAATAAAGTCATAGGTGATTGCCAGGCAACAGTACTTGGCAAGATTGAGGGGCGTAACCCGGCCTACTCGGTTAAATGCCGTATTGGCGCCTCCATGATCTGGGATGCTGAAGAGCGTGGCGTATTAAAACCCGGCATGGAAATCATTGAGCCAACCAGTGGCAACACCGGTATCGCCCTGGCCTTTGTCGCTGCATCACGGGGCTATAAGATCACATTAACCATGCCTGAAACCATGAGCATAGAACGCCGCAAGGTGATGAAAGCACTGGGTGCCAATCTGGTGCTGACGGAAGGCCCCAAAGGCATGCCTGGCGCCATTGCCAAGGCCGAAGAGTTGATGGCAAATGATCCAGAGAAATATTTCATGCCACAGCAGTTTAATAATCCGGCCAACCCTGACATACACGAAAAGACCACCGGTCCGGAAATCTGGGAAGCCACTAAAGGCAAAGTTGATGCCTTTGTTGCAGGGGTCGGGACTGGCGGCACCATCAGCGGTGTATCACGTTATTTAAAATACAAACAAAACAAAGACATTGTCTCTGTTGCGGTTGAACCAGAAGCCAGCCCGGTCATTTCTCAAAAGCTGGCCGGTGAAGAGCTGAAACCTGCACCACATAAGATCCAAGGCATTGGCGCAGGATTTATCCCGAACAATCTTGATTTGGAAATAGTCGACCGCGTTGAACAAGTTAGCAATGAAGAAGCGATCGAGTATGCTCGCCGTTTAGCGACTGAAGAAGGCATTTTAGTCGGCATATCCAGTGGCGCAGCCATTGTCGCCGCTAAACGTCTGGCGCATGAACCTGCTTTTGCAGGCAAGACCATTGTCACCATCCTGCCCGACTCAGGTGAGCGTTATCTCACTTCCATCCTGTTTGAAGATATCGAGGCGTAATAAAAAAGGGGATGAGCCATCAGGCCCATCCCCTTTGCGTGCCTACATTTAAAACTAGAAAATTCTTACACGTTAAGCGTGACGTACGATCGGTTGAATCATCGCCCAAGACTCTGCAAACAACGGCGCTGCCTCATCAGTAATTTCGAGCATCTTCTCTTCATTCAAGCCGGTGATTTCCCAAGCCATCGGATCTACTTCAGGTAATGGCCCTTCGTAGTCTTCGGCTAATTCGGCGCGATTGGCCACCACATTGGCGATGTGAACAACTGCAGCATCCAAACGTGCCTCTTCAGCTTTACTGATATCGTGATGACAGGCGACGGTTTCACACAAGGCCGCTGGAATATTCCACTGCTGCAACAAAACACTACCCACTTCCGCATGATCAAAACCAAATAATTCCTGCTCAGCGATATGCAACTCTTTTTCACCCTCGATCGACTGTGTCAGGGCAATTTTTTCCCGCTCCGGTATACGGTTCATCATCACCAGTTTACCCAGATCATGCAACAAACCTGCGACAAACAGGCGTTCGCTATGCAACACATGGCAGTGTGATGCCACCAAGCGAGCCATCACACCACAATAAACACTATGACGCCAAAAGCTGGCCATGTTTATCATTTCAACCGGAATCTGGGTAAATGTGCGTACAGCCGACAATGCCAACACCAGGTAACGCAGCTCACGCTCGCCCACGACCGTCACTGCCCGTGAAATGGTATCGACCTTGGAAGGAAAGTTATAAAAGGCACTATTAGCCATTCTCAACAGCTGCGCCGTCAAGGCAGTATCCCGGCTGATCACTCGACCGATATCGGCAGCAGAGCTACGCGGATCATCGACCATCTCATTCACACGAATACATACCTCTGGCAATGAGGCTAACTTAGCAATCCCTTTTACAAGTTCACTGGCTTGTACGGTCATAGCTGCTCCTGGCATTTGAATAAACTGACGTATTAAGACCCTTATCGGCTCATCAGAAAGTTTTTTAAGCATATGGAAACATATGTACAGCAGAAAACGCCGACAAATATAAATCTAGCACATCAATAAAATATCGGGGAATTGTTAGAATATTATTAAAAAACAAAACAATATTGGATTGGATTTGAGCTTTTCTTGGCCGGAGCCAATTAAACTGAACCAGACAAAGAGTTCATACAAATCAAATATTTTACGGCTATTCCGCTACCGGCCTGACCAAGGATGCGACCTGCCTGGCTCGACTGAGCGCCTCACCAACAGTGTCTGCACACGCCAAAGCCACACCCATACGGCGCCGCTCAAATGCTTCAGGCTTGCCAAAAAGCCGAACATCACTTTGTGGCACCTGCAGGGCCTGCTCCAACCCTTCATATGAGATACCCGCCTTATCCATCGCCCCATAAATCACGGCGCTCGCACCAGGACTACGAACCCGGGTATCCACCGGCAGCCCCAGAATCGCGCGGGCATGTAATTCAAACTCACTCTGGTACTGGCTCGCCATGGTTGCCATGCCGGTATCATGCGGCCGTGGACTCACCTCGCTAAACCATACATCATCACCCTTGATGAACAACTCCACTCCAAACAGCCCACGGCCGCCGAGATTATCAGTCACCTTGGCGGCTATTTGTTGTGCCTTTTCCAATGCCTCTGGGGTCATCCGTTGTGGCTGCCAACTCTCGACATAGTCACCCAGCTTCTGCACATGGCCAATCGGATCACAGAATGAAGTTTCTATCTCGCCCGCAGCATTCAATGCGCGCACAGTTAACAATGTGATCTCAAAATCAAAATCGATGAATGACTCAATAATCACCCGGCCACCTTTGACACGCCCGGCCGACATTGCATAGTCCCAGGCCTTGCCTACATCCGCCGGCCCTTCAATCATGGATTGCCCTTTGCCGGAAGAAGACATCACCGGTTTAACCAGGCAGGGATAGCCGACACCACCATCAATCGCCATCTTGAGTTGACTGAGACTATCGGCAAAGGCGTAACGGGATGTGGGTAGCTCTAGCTCTTCGGCGACGAGACGGCGAATACCTTCGCGATTCATGGTCAGTTGGGCTGCACGGGCGGTGGGAATCACTTCTGCCACGCCTTCTTTTTCAATTTCAGCCAGCATATCGGTGGCAATGGCTTCGATTTCAGGCACTACCAGCCAAGGGCGCTCTTGCTCAATAAGTTGACGCAACGCAGCAGCATCGGTCATATCGATGACATGAGAACGATGAGCCAACTGTTGTCCGGGCGCATTGGCATAACGATCAACACCAATCACTTCAACCCCCAGTCGCTGCAAGGCAATAATGACCTCTTTACCTAACTCACCGCAGCCAAGCAACATGACGCGTGTCGCGCCAGGCGATAAAGGCGTGCCAATTTTCATACTCGTGACCCCCCAGCATTTGTTGTAGGTATATACAGGCTGTTGAAAAAGCCTCAGGTGAGTGCGAGGCAAGGCAAAATTCGTCGAAAAAGCGCAGTTTACAATGAGTAAATGAGCATTTTGAGCCGGATTTTCCTTGGTGCCCCTTGAGGGTGAACGCCGCATCGTGCCGCATGAGGCTTTTTCAACTGCCTGATATATTCTTTTGTAGCAGGTTTAGCGCTTAGTATGCACGCCTAATTCAGCAATTCATCCAGCTCACCTGTATGTTCCAGCATGAGAAGCTCAGTGCAACCCCCGACAGGCTCACCGTTAATGAAGATTTGCGGCACGGTAAAGCCGCCCTGCGACCGTTGTATCATCTGCTGTCTAAGCTCAGCATCACCATCAATGGGAATTTCGAGATAGTCGATACATTTCTCGTCCAGCAACATCTTGGCGCGAACACAGTAACCACAATAACGCCGGGTATATACCTCAATTTTAGCTTTATCAGGCAAGCCTGACCGAACTACATCATTCATACAAACACCTGCTTAACTACTCTTTAGTCAATACAATTAACATCTTAGCCATACGACTTCAACACAAAAGCAACATGACTTATTTGTCGTTTAATGAAAACAATAATTGCAATGTAAATACTGCTGCACAATTACCGATATATGAGTTGTCGGACAATAACCAGGTTTTTTCATGTTATCGCGAATTGAACAACTCAACCGCATCGGAATTGCACTCTCCGCTGAGGGTGATAAAAACCACCTATTGCAGATCATCCTGAAAAGCGCACAGAATCTGACCAACGCTGACGGAGGCACACTTTATCTGCTGGAAGATGACAAACTAAACTTCAAGATCCTGCAAAACCACTCCCTCGGAATTGAATTAAGTGATGATGGCGTTAACAAACTCCCGTTTCCCGCTATCCACCTCTACGACATTCAAGGTACCGAGAAATTAAAAACAGTTGCTGCCAATGCTGCCTTGACTGTTAAAACAATTAACATTCCCGACATTCGCGACAATACAGACTTCGATTTTAGCGGCACCCAAGCCTATGATGCACGAACTGGATATCAATCAAAGTCGTTTCTTACTGTACCTATGTGCAACCATGAAGATGACGTCATCGGTGTATTGCAACTGATCAACTCGATCAATCCCGATAGCGGGGCCATACAAGCATTTACTGACGAAGATCAACAATTGGTTGAGTCACTCTCTTCACAAGCTGCTGTCGCCATAACCAACCAAAATCTGATCCAGAACTTACAATACCTGATAGAAAAATTCATTGAAGTCATTGCAGCAGCAATCGATGAAAAATCACCCTATACAGGAGATCACTGTCGCCGCGTACCTGAAATAGCCATGATGCTCGCAGATGCCATCAATGAGACTAAAGATGGCCCACTCGCAGATTTTCAACTGGATGATAAACAGCTGTACGAATTAAAGATTGCCGCTCTGCTGCATGACTGCGGAAAAATCACTACGCCGGTGCATGTGGTTGATAAGGCCACTAAGCTTGAAACTATCTTTGACCGTATTCACCTGCTTGATAGCCGCTTTGAAATTTTACGTCGTGACATCGAAATTGATCTTCTAAAGCAGCAACTCAAGGCTGCCGGGGCTGACTACAACGACTCTGAGGCCAGAGCTAAAATACAACAACTCGACGAAGAGTTTGGCTTCTTGAAACACGCCAATAAAGGCAGAGAATTCATGCCTGAAACTGATCAGGAACGTGTACGTAAAATCAGCAACAGGACATGGCAGACGCGCCATGGCGAGATTAGAACACTCATCACTGAAGAAGAGATAGAAAACCTCACTATAGCCAAAGGCACACTACTGGAACAGGAGCGTAAAATAATCAACCACCATATTGTCTCCACTATCAATATGCTGGAAGCGCTGCCTTTCCCTAAATATCTGTGCGATGTCCCCGAAATCGCCGGCAATCATCATGAACGCATGGATGGCAAGGGTTACCCTCGCGGCTTAAAGAGAGATGAAATGTCGGTACAGGCCAGACTAATGGGCATTGCCGATATATTTGAAGCGCTGACTGCCGCAGATCGGCCCTATAAAAAACCTATGAGCCTGTCGCAGGCACTCAACATTTTGTCCAGCATGGCTAAAGAAGGACATATCGATCCAGATCTGTTTCAAATTTTTATCCAGCAAAAAGTCTATCTTTGTTACTCCGAAAAATACCTGCGAACAGAACAAATCGACGATATCGATATTGACACCCTGTTTGATTAACAAGCAGCGCCACAAACAAACCCGAACACATGTAAAACAACGCCAAACTCGTATAACAAAGAATTCAGCGGCTAGTAGTGATTGATTAGGTGTAAATGGAGGGAGTATGATAATGGCGATTAATCCTAGCGGCCAACCTAACCCTGGAACCCTAATCAGACAGTAACGTGTATGCAAGAACATCATGACATTCTCGATGCCCTTAACAAAGACATCCCTCTCAAAGAGAAGCTCGCTCATGCACACGGCGTGGTTAAACGCTATTTCCCTTACATTGCTCGAATTGCCGTCACCATCTACGATCTAAAAACCACCGCCCTTAACTCATATCTGCACAGTGGTGATGAGAACACTCTGCCTGATCATCAACAAGCCTATCTGAATGATGCACCCAACTTGCAATCCCTGGTAAAGCAAGGCCAACCACGGGTAATAACCAACATGCTTACCCAGGAAGGCGAAGAAACAGATCACGCGCCACGAATTGGGCGACACGGCTACGCCGCCAGCTACACCATGCCTATGTTTAATAAAGGCACCATACTTGGCTTTATCTTTTTCAATAGCCATGAAGCCGACTCATTTGAATCGGAAGACCTGAATCAACTTGACATCTTCGGCCATCTAATCAGCCTGATGGTGATTAACGAAATAACCAGCATGAACACACTGACTGCCGCACTCAAGACATCGGGACAAATGACTCACCTGCGCGACCCTGAAACTGGCAGCCATCTGGACCGAATGTCACGTTATGCCAGATTAATCGCTACTGCGCTGGAGAAAACACATCATCTGGACGACGATTTCATTGAACACATTTTTTTGTTCTCACCACTGCATGACATTGGCAAGATTGGCATCCCCGATGAGATCCTGCTGAAAAAGGGCAAACTCACCAAAGAGGAATACCTGATCATGCGCGGTCATGTAACCAAAGGCCGCGAAATCATTGACGACTTAATCTCAAACTTTGGTCTGGAAACCATCGAAAACGTGAATATTCTGCGAAACATTGCTCAATATCATCATGAAGCCGTCAATGGAAGCGGCTATCCAGAAGGACGCAGCTACGATACTATCCCGCTGGAAGCGCGCATCGTAGCAGTCGCTGATGTATTCGATGCACTGACTAGCCGCCGCCCCTACAAAGAGGCGTGGAGCAATGAAGAAGCATTCGCATGGTTAAAGCAGGTCGCAGGCGTACAGCTCGACAGCGACTGTGTTAACGCCTTAATTAATAACGTGCAAGAAGTTGAAAGAATTCAGGAGCTGTTCGCGGAAGATATCTATGGAATGTGACAGCTTCGCGTCACGTTTTATTCCTTGCTAACCTTACTTCAGATCATGTCACCCGCATATATAAGCGATAAAACCGGCTCATCAAATGCGGCCAACTGCTCACGCAAGCTTAGAATTTGCTCTTCCCAATAGCGCGGCTGTGCAAACCAGGGAAAGGCTTGTGGAAAAGCGGGATCATGCCAGCGCCGCGCCAGCCAGGCTGAATAATGCATCATGCGCAGGGCGCGCAATGGCTCAATCAGATTAAGCTCCAGCGGATCAAAATCAGCAAACTGCTGATAACCTTCCATCAGCACAGCAAGCTGCCGCTCCATTTCATATCGATCACCGCAAAGAAACATCCACAGATCCTGAATCACCGGCCCACTTAAACAGTCATCCAGGTCAACAAATATTGGCCCCTTATCGGTCCACATGATATTGCCCACATGGCAATCACCGTGCAAACGCTGATAATGCAAGTCAAAAGCGGACTCAAATGTTAGCTGCAAGCGCGCCACGACATCTTCGGCAATACTGCGATAGGCGAGCTGTAAATCAGCAGGCACAAAGCCTTGCTCGAGCACATATTGATACGAGTCCACCGCCATACGCTGTACATCAATGCGAGGACGATGCTCAAAACGGCCTGCCCGCCCAACCATATGGATACGAGCCAGATAACGCCCTAACCAGCGCAGATGCTCATCATTATCGAGCTCGGCATGACGCCCGCCGACGCTCTCGAACACGGCAAAACGATAGCCTTTAAAATAGTGCAAGGTCTCACCATGTTGATTACGCTGCGGGACTGCGACGGGCACATCGTTTTCCAATAACTCATAACTGAAGGCATGTTCTTCCAGGATGGTTTGATCGTCCCAGCGCTGGGGCCGATAAAATTTCACCACCAGACTTGGCGCATCTTCGATACCGACCTGATAAACCCGGTTTTCGTAACTGTTTAATGCTAACAGGCGACCATTACATAAATGGCCCTGACTTTCGACAGCTGTCAGCACTACATCAGGCTCGAGCCCTGCATACGGTTGTGAGGAATCATCAGACATCATGGCAGTTTACTGCCAATCAGCCCGGCATGGCATTAATAATTATCGATCGGCTGGGTTCTGCTAGGCTTTTCACCTAAAGAGAGCTGATATGCGAGCACCGCTGATTTGACCCCTTTCACCTGCAACTCCATCGCTTCTGAAAAAATCACCTGTTTTTCATCCAGCAGGGTTTGCCGCACCGCATCCGACACGACCACCGATAAGGCCGGGGCATGACCACACAAACGCGCCGCCAGATTCACCGTGGGGCCAATGACAGTGTAATCGAGTTGTTTTTCGATACCAATATTGCCAATCATCGCCTCGCCCTGATGAATACCAATACCGAGTTGATACAAGGCTTCCGCGTCTCCGGTCGCCTGCTCGCGCGAGTCCTCGATTATTTTCAAGGCACACAAACAGCTGTTAAGTGTTTTATCCGGCCCATCAAACACAGCCATAACACCATCACCACTGAACTTATCAATATAACCACCAAAACGATAAACATGCTTCACCTGGGAACTCAGATTTTGGCTGAGAATATCAAATAACTTCTCTGGCTCCATCTCCTGCGACAGCTGGGTAAACCCGCGCACGTCAGAAAACAGCACACAAACTTCACGACGCTCTGGCTTGAGCAACCTACCCTCACGCACTTGTTGCTCTGCCATCTGCTGGGTGCGCGCATCCACATATTGATTCAGATTACAGCGCAGCACATGCAACTGCCGCGCATATTCATTGCGCTGCAATTGGTTTTGCAAACGTGCTTGCAACACTGCCGCCGCCACGGGTTTGCTGATGACATCATCGCCACCAGAATCAAACGCCTGTTGACTAATCTCTTCTTCAGCTAATGAGGTAATAAACAGCACTGGCGTATAGCGAAAGCGCCCCATGCGCCGCAAGCGTTGGCATAGCTCCATGCCATCCATACCACCCAGATGAATATCGAGTAAAAAGAGATCGATTTTTTGTTCTGCCACCAACAATAAGGCGCTTTCGGCATCGTTTGCCTCAAGCACCTCCATGCCAAAGCCACTCAACATTCGACCCAATGCCTTGCGCACGGTCGACATGTCATCGACCAGCAGAACGCGTTTGCCTGACAGTAATTTACTCATCGCCCACCGATTTACAGAATTGCCAGCACATTTTCCGGTGGACGACCAATAGCTGCCCTATCGCCATTTATAACGATGGGCCGCTCAATCAGCTTCGGATTTTCCACCATTGCAATGATTAGCTGTTCTTGGGTCAACGATTCATCAACCAGTCCTAACTCTTTGTATTCTTTCTCATTACGGCGCATCAGCTCGCGTGGTTGCATCCCCAGCATTTTCAAAATCTGTTTCAAGCGGGTTTTTGAGGGCGGCTGATTCAGGTACTCGATGACCTCCGGTTCAATTCCTTGCTCCTGCAACAGCTGCAAGGTTTGGCGCGACTTGGTACAACGTGGATTATGAAATATAACGATACTCATCAAACAACTCCGTGGAATACATACTGATCCATCTTAATAGCGGCAACATGCTGCACAACTATTCCCATAATTTTATAAAAACGATTCATTAGAATATCTGAATTGTGCCAATCTGAGTTAAAATAGCCGCATGAATGAAAAAAATCACAATCAGATAGATGTCACTGCCGAGACATTTTACATTGCCGACCAGTCCGAACCTGAATCAAACCGCTATGTTTTCGCCTATACCATCACCATCAGCAATACAGGTGAAGCATCCGCCAGACTAACTCACCGTCACTGGCATATTACCGATGCTAACGGCAAAACCGAAGATGTCCATGGCGAAGGAGTCATTGGCAAACAACCCCACCTAAAACCGGGTGATAGATTTGAATATAGCAGCGGCACCATCATTGAAACACCCGTTGGCGCCATGCAGGGCTATTATGATATGGCCTGCGATGATGGCAGCCATTTCAAGGCCACCATTAATCCCTTCACTTTGTCCGTGCCTGGCAGCCTGAACTAGAAATCCTTAACTCTACTGTTGTACCAACAAAAAAGGCCCCGCATTGCGAGGCCTTTTTGGTACTAGCCTAATGAACTAGGCAGACGTTTCATTGATAAGATGAACATCGCGTTGTGGGAACGGAATTGATATACCCTCTTTGTCAAAGGACAGCTTAACCTGCTCCATCATATCAAAGTGGAGCGGCCAGTAGTTTGACGCATCAACCCAAGCACGCGCCAAAAGGATAACTGCACTGTCAGCATGCTCAGCCACATAAACTTCCACATCTTTGTCTTTCAGGACACGCTCGTCGCTTTCAAGCATATTGCGCAAAATAGATTTGGCAAACAAGATATCATCATTATAACCAATGCCAAATTTCAGATCGAGACGGCGTGTTGGTTCAGCGGTAATATTTTTGATACTACCATTGGATAAAGCACCGTTAGGAATAATGATTACTTGATTATCAGGAGTCTTGAGAATGGTGTTGAAGATCTGAATCTGACTTACCGAGCCTATGTAGCCCTGGGCATCAATCACGTCACCCGCCTTAAATGGCTTGAACAGCAAAATGACCACGCCACCAGCAAAGTTTTGCAGACTACCCTGTAAGGCCAAACCAACGGCCAAACCTGCGGCACCAAGAATTGCGATAAATGATGTGGTCGCAATGCCAACCATCGAGGCAACACTGATCAGCAGCAATACCTTCAGAATGATGCCGATCATGCTTTGCAAAAAGCCGCGTAACGTTACTTCAACGTCAGCTTTCTCCATTGCCTTGCCCGCACCTTTGGTAATGGCCTTGATAATCCACAGACCAATGATCAGTGTCAGGATTGCCAACACCAGCTTGGGCCCGTAATTCATGCCGATCTCTATTGCCTGATCGTAATATTTTTCTATATTTTCGATATCTAAATTTTCCATCTCGTTACCCTTTACTCAGATTTATTAGGCCAAAAACACCCTTCTCCAGAAGGGACATTAGTATACACGCTCCACGGTTCCGTCTACATCAAGGTTTGTGCAAATTAACACGAAGCTCTTTCATTATAACCATAAATTTACTTAAGTATTTGACAGGGTGAGACAGCCTTTGTTTATAGAACTAAACGATTGTAACAAGAGATAGTTTCCTGAATATATAACCATGTTCTTTAGACAAGACACTGTCATGTCATACCTCAGCGATACATCCGGATATGAGGCAAGCACCCTTGCCTCTTTATCTATTGTATATTATGCATCTTGTGTGGATGCACAGTGAGAACAACGCTTGGCTTCAATTGGAATCTCGGACAAGCATTCTGTACACTTCTTGGTTGTTGGCACCTCTGGTGCTGCCTCTTCTTTTTTCTTCATGCTAGTCATTACCTTGATAGCCATGAAAATTGCAAAGGCAACAATAAGAAAGTCCAGGACTGTATTAATGAAAGCCCCATATTTGATTACCGGAGCGCCCGCTTCTACTGCCTGAGCCAGTGTCTCATAGTGCTTGTCGCCCAGACTGATGAATAGCTGACTGAAGTCCATACCTCCCATTAACATGCCGATTGGGGGCATCAGAACATCCTTTACGAATGAACTTACAATCTTGCCAAAGGCCGCACCGATGATAATACCAACGGCCATATCTACTACATTGCCTTTTAAGGCAAACTTCTTAAAGTCTTCTAACATGTCATCTTCTCCAGCAAAGGGAACTTACATTAAAATGTTATGCGCAATCTAAATGTTTAAGTCAGCAGTTACAACGCCCATGCTCTGCATATTACAATTAGTTACAATCCGAGCTACAGGTTATTAATGTAAAACTTTAAGGAATTCCCATCTGCCGTTTTCCAGTTTAGTCGACGGATGGCATTATTCCAATCAAGCAAGAGGGAGTAACTAGCGGATTTGTTGCAGTTGCTGCCGCAACCGCTCGACTGAAACCGGCATTTTGGTACCCAGGATTTGGGCAAATAAGGAGACCCGCAGCTCTTCAATCATCCAGCGAAATTTCTCCAGCTCTGGATCAATTATGCCTTGCTGTTGATGCTTTTCCCGTCTATCGAGATAGGCCTGCCACAGGGGTTTTATCACTATTATATTTCCCTGGTCTCGTTCTAGCGCACCGGCCAGTTTTTCAAGACGCAGATTAATGGCTTTTAAATAGCGCGGGTACTCACACAACCATTCAATAGGTGTTTGCTGAATAAATCCAGCATAGATCAGGGATGAAAATTGTTCCTTAATATCCGCCATTGCCTGCAAACGGATCGGTGACAAGCTGCCTTTGAGTTTCTTTTGGAGTTCATGGTGTTCAGACAATGTTCTGCCAACACTGTCACAAAGATCATTGGCAATATTGATCATTCTCTGATTACCATTTTGCAGACATCTTTCAAATGCCTGCTTATCTCGCGGCAAATCTGGCTCTGACAGAAAAGCCTGATCGATGATTGCCGCAATCAGATCGGCTTGTAGCTGCTCACATTTCCCTAGCGGCGCATAATAGAGACACATCTGCTTAAGGCCAGGCAGATTTTTATGCAGATATTTAATCTTGTCCGGGATGGCAAACATAATTAAACGCCGCAACGCTAACTGCGTTTCCCGCTCTGCCTGCTCTGGCGTATCTAATAAGCTGATAGCGACACTTTCCTTGTTATCAATCAATGCCGGATAGCCACGCATTTGCACACCATTGCGTTCAAATTCGATCTGCCGCGGTAGTTCATCAAAATCCCATGTGTGGATATTTTCACGTTCGCCGTCCCACACCGGTACTGCTGCAAAGCTCTGTTGCGCTTCCTGTTTGAGATCTCGTTGCAGTCGCATCAAATCACGCCCCATGGCAAGCACCTGCCCCTGCTCATCGACTATCTTGAAGTTCATCAGCATATGTAGTGTTAGCCTGCCTAGCTCCCAATCCGTACTGCTGACTTTAATTCCACTCATTTTGAATAACTGTTGTTGCAGGGCCTCAAGCAAGGAAGCGTCTGAAGCCGCCATCACCTGGAGGCAGGCATCCGCAAAGTTAGGTACCGGAACAAAATTGCGGCGCAAGGTTTTGGGCAGTGATTTCAGCAACTGACACACTTTCTCGTGTAATAGCCCTGGCACCAACCATTCAAAACGCGCTGGCCGCAATAAATTCAGCGCCGGCAGAGGTACTGTCAGCGTCACGCCATCTTCAATATGCCCTGGCTCAAAGTGATAACTCAGCTGCAGCGACATGCCATCAATCTCAAGACTATCCGGAAATTGCGCCTCGGTGATCTCACCTGCCTCATGTTGCATCAGGTCTTCGCGCATCAGGTAGAGCAGCTGTGGCTGTTTCTGCTCCGCCAGTTTGCGCCACTTATCAAACCGACGGCCATCATAGATGTCATCGGCGATGCGTTTGTCATAGAAATCAAATAGCACTTGTTCATCAACCAACACATCACGGCGGCGTGACTTGGCTTCAAGCGCCTCCACCTCGGCAATCAGAGTTTGGTTGTGCTCAAAAAATCCGGCACGGGTTTGCAAGTCACCTTCGACCAGGGCACCACGAATAAACAACTCGCGCGCCTCATGCGGGTTAATACGGCCATAATGAATCTTACGGCGCGGATTAACGACCAGACCATACAAGGTCAAACGCTCATAGGCCATTACCGCAGCCGGCTTTTTCTCCCAGTGCGGTTCGAAAAAGCTGCGCTTGCATAAATCACCGGCCACCTTTTCGATCCATTCCGGTTCAATCTGTGCCACTGTGCGGGCGTACATGCGTGTTGTTTCAACCAGTTCCGCAGCTATAATCCACTTGGGCGCTTTTTTAAACAAAGCGGAACCAGGAAAGATATTGAGCTTGATGCCGCGAGCGCCCGTGTATTCCTGCTTCTCTGATTTGTTGGCGACGTTGCCCAACAGACCAGCCAATAACGCACGATGTATCCCGTCATACTCGGCTGGCTGTTGATTGGGGCGCCAACCCAGCTCACTCACCAGGGACTTGAGTTGTACATGTACATCGTGCCATTCACGCATGCGCAGATAAGAGATGAAGTTATCACGGCACCAGCGCCGTAATTTATTATTGCTTAGGTGTTTCGCCTGATCATGATAACTACGCCATATATTTACGTAAGCGAGAAAATCGGAGCGTTCATCAGAAAAAGCTTTATGCCTTTCGTCTGCCAGCTGCTGTTTGTCGTGTGGCCGCTCACGCGGCTCTTGCACACTTAACGCACTGGCGATAATCAACACTTCTGTTAGACACTGCTCATCCTTGGCCGCCAATACCATCCGTGCAACACGTGGATCCAACGGCAACCTGGCCAGTTGTTTACCCGTATTGGTTAAACGGCGTTGACCATCCACGGCACCTAACTCTTCCAGCAACTTATAACCGTCACC
Source organism: uncultured Chromatiaceae bacterium (assembly GCA_945787785.1). Lineage (GTDB taxonomy): Bacteria > Pseudomonadota > Gammaproteobacteria > Tenderiales > Tenderiaceae > Tenderia. Next base: position 2,535 of record CALZIO010000033.1, on the reverse strand, counting down.
GATCATTTTCTGCTCAGGCGCTTCAACAAACGGGAAGGCTTCGATATCACCTAAACGCAGTGATTTCATTTGCAGAATAACCGCCGCCAGGTTACTGCGTTTTATTTCGGGATCAGTAAACTCGGCTCGATTGACATACTCTTCTTCAGAATAGAGACGAATACATACACCTGGACCAACACGGCCACAACGGCCAGCACGCTGATTAGCACTGGCTTGCGAAATCCTCTCTATCGGCAGGCGCTGCACCTTGGTGCGATGACTGTATCGACTTAACCGTGCCAAACCAGAGTCAATGACATAACGAATACCGGGCACGGTGAGCGATGTTTCCGCCACATTGGTTGACAACACGATGCGCCGCCCCCTGTGTGATTGAAAGATGCGATTTTGTTCCGACGCAGATAGACGTGCATACAACGGCAAAATCTCAGTATGGGGGGGATGGTGTTTGCGCAGGCTCTCGGCAGTCTCTCGAATCTCACGCTCGCCCGGCAAAAAAATCAACACATCACCCAGTCCCACTCGCGCCAACTCATCCACCGCATCACAGATTGCCTGTTGCAGGTCACGATCCTGCGCATCTTCATCTTGTGCCAACAGGGGATGGTAACGAACTTCAACTGGGTAGGTGCGGCCTGAGACCTCAATGACGGGGGCATCATCAAAATGCTTGGCAAAGCGTTCGGTGTCGATAGTGGCCGAGGTGATAATTAATTTTAAATCCGGTCGCTTCGGTAACAACTGTTTCAGATAACCCAACAAAAAATCAATATTCAGACTACGCTCATGGGCTTCATCGATTATCAAGGTGTCATATTGATTCAGAAAGCGATCGTTTTGGCTTTCGGCCAGCAGGATGCCATCGGTCATTAACTTGATATAACTCTCGGGCCGGGTGCGATCAGAAAAACGCACCTTATACCCCACGGCATGACCCAGCTCACTCTGTAATTCGCTGGCAATGCGTGTAGCAACACTGCGCGCAGCGATACGGCGCGGCTGGGTATGGCCAATCAGCCCACTGATGCCACGGCCAGCTTCAAGACAGATCTTGGGTAGCTGTGTTGTTTTACCTGACCCAGTCTCACCGGCTAAAATCACCACCTGATTATTCTGAATCGCTTCGAGGATTTCTTGGCGCCGCTCACTGACTGGCAACTCTTCTGGATACGTTGGCGTGGGTAGGTTACGACGGCGCTGCATCAGTTTTTGACATGACGCTTCGATTTCAAGCGTCAGCTTCTCCAGCCCAGCCCGGTCACCCTGTCTCAGGCGCCGCAGACTTTGGCGTAAGCGATGGCGATCAATAAGCAGGCACTTATCAATTAGAGAAGATAATGTTTTTGGGCTGGAATTCACAACACTTGCTCGGAAAACCTAATATAATTTGTTAACTTTGGGCATCTAGTCCACTGATCATTGGACCACAGGGACAAATGTCAGCTTCAACTCATATTGATTGTATCAACAACCTCAAACACCACGTCGCAACGCTTGCCAGTGGCATTGGTGAACGTCACGTGAAAAAGCACTTTGCCCTGCACAAGGCGGCCAATTATATCAGTCGCCAGTGGCAAGAGATGGGTTACGAGATTGAACGCCAGCAATTTACTACCCAGGGCGTGCAATGTGAAAACCTGGAAGTCAACAAACTAGGTAAAAATCATCCCGAACACATCATTCTGGTATGCGCCCATTATGACAGTGCCAGAGACTGTCCTGGCGCCAATGGTAATGCCTCGGGCATCGCCACCTTACTGGAAATCTCGCGATATTTTTCAGAAACCAGCCCGAATTCAACGGTTCGCTTCGTCGCACTCACCAACGAAAAACCGCCATTCTATGGCACAGACAAATCGGGCAGCTGGTTATACGCCCACAAGGCTAATGAACAACGCGATAAAATTCGAGCTGTCATCATTCTCGAATCACTCGGTTACTATAACGACACCTACGGCAGTCAGCTCTATCCTCCCTTTTTAAGCATGCTCTACCCCAAACAGGCCAATTTTGTTGCCATGACCTCCAACCTTAGATCAATGGGGTCTATGCGTGAGTTTGCCAAACACTTCAATAAGCACACAACACTGCGAGGGCTACCCATGATTGCACCCAATTTCCTACCCTGGGTTAACTGGAGTGACAGCAGCCCGTTCTGGCTTAATGGCTATAAGGCATTTATGGTTTCTGACACCTCGCTGTATCGCTATCCTTTTTACGACTCGCCGCGTGACACGCCGGAAAAAATCGACTATCAGAGTTTAACCTTCATCACCAACGCACTGATAAGGGCCATCGAGGCAAGCGTCAATCACAAATAAAAAAGCCCGCACTCAGAGTGTGAGACCGGGCTTTTGCATATAACTCTTTGACCTCCTAAGTTGATTTTTCTGTTGCACCTACAGCTACTATTTGTAACTATTCAGCACTCTCAACAATGAAGTCAGGCAACTCCCCCGCAAACAGCAACCTCAACGCCTCACTTGGATTCATCCCTTGTTTACGACAAGTCGAAAGATAGCTGCGAATCCG